>JANOIS010000079.1:0-7010 GCA_031407755.1 Chloroflexota bacterium
GCCTGTGCGGGCGACCGACTCGAGCGTGTCGGTGATGATCGTGCCGGCACTCGGCGCGGGCGCTGGAGCGTGATACCTTGCCATCGCGGCGTACCTCCATTCCGTGAGTTGGTTGCTCATCGGAAGGGTACGCCGTGCCCTCATCCGGTCAGACCGGACATGAGCGCGGCGCCGTTTCCACACACGATGACGTTAGCTCTCGATCGGCGGAGCGATGAGTCACCTGATTCGTCGAACACATATCGACTTCGGCGGTCCGGTTCACGCACGAGGGTCGTCTGCCAAGCACGAAACCGTCACCTGCTTGTCCAAGGATCGAAAGTCGAATCCTTCCTCGCCAGCCATCCCCTACCCTTGGCAGTAGGTCGACGACGAAATCGAGCGTGACCGCTCCTCCTGAAGGAGGCTCAGAGCGTGATCGGCCGAGCGCTGCACCTGGGTCGGCGATTCCCGGCGTGACTCTTGCGCGCTCATCGGTTGAATGCGGCCTTTCCTTACTCCTTGACCGCGCCCGACGTCAGACCGGAAACGATCAGCCGGTTGAACATCAGGGCCAGGACGACGGGCGGGATCGCCGCGAGCACGCCACCGGTCGCCATGGCGCCGAAATCGACCGCATAGCGGCCGGTGAACTCGGCGATTGCGACCGGCACCATCTTGGCCTCGCGGCTGCTCGTGAAGATCAACGGAAAGAAGAACTCATCCCACGCAAGCAGGAAGCTGAAGATGGTGGTGGCGGCGATCCCGGGGCCCGACAGAGGGAGGATTACGGACCACAAGGTGCGTAGACGGCCGGCGCCATCGATCCTCGCGGCTTCCTCGATCTCGCGGGGAATCGTCTTGAAGAACCCGGTCAGGATCCACACATCGAACGGCAGGACAAACGACAGATAGAGGACGATCAACACCGCCTTCGTGTCGAGCAGCCCGAAGGTGGCGGCCACGATGTAGAGCGGGATGACCGTCGAGATCGCCGGGACCATCCGCGTCGCGACGACGGCCATGAGAGCCGACCGTCCCCACCGCATCGGAACGCGCCCGAAGGCGTAGGCCGCTGGCACAGCGAGGGCGAGTCCGATGACAGTCACGAACCCAGCGACGACAATGCTGTTCCATAGGGCCGCGCGGAAGCTGAGTGAGACATCGCTCGTCGCATCGTCGGGCATCAGGATCGCGGTGTAATTGCTAAAGTCGAGGCGTTCCGGGATCCAGTGCGGGGGGACGGCGAGGAGTTCCTCCTTGGGAGAAACCGAGCTGATGACGAGCCAGGTCACCGGCAGCGCGATCGCCAACAGGATGAGCACCGTGACTCCGAAGGCCAGCGCCCGCTCGATACGTGACGGACGCATCAGTTGGTCTCGCCCTGGCGGGTGGACAGCAACCGGATATAGACGGCGGCCGCGACCAGGACGACCAGCGAGATAAGGAAGCTGAGCGCTGCACCCCGGCCCAAATTGAAGAATCGGAACGTCTCCTGGTAGGCGAGATAGCTGACCACCAGCGTCCCGTTCGCGGGTCCTCCGCCAGTGACGACATAGATGATGTCGAAGACCCTGAATGCCTCGACTGTCCGAACGACCAACACCACGAGGATCGCTGGCCGGAGCAACGGCACGGTGATATGGAGGAAGCTTCGCCAATGGCTCGCGCCGTCCATACGCGCGGCTTCGTACAGCTCGGTCGGGATCGTCGCCAGCGCCGCCAGCACGATCAACACCACGAATGGAGTGGAGTGCCAGACGTCGGCCACGATAATCCAGCCCATGGCTGCCATCGGATCGCTCAGCCAGGCGACGTAGTTGTCGATCACGCCAAACTGCGAGAGCAGTCCGTTGAGCGCCCCATAGTCCGCGTTGTAGATCCAGCGCCACATCGTCGCCATCGCGATGGTGGGGACGGCCCACGGGATGATGATCGCGACGCGGAGCAAGCGCCAGCCGGTGAAGCGCCGCTGAATCAGCGCGGCGATCCCGATACCCAGTACGAGTTCGCTCGCGACCGAGGCGATCGTGAAGTACAACGTCCGCCCGATCGATTGCCAGAACGCCGGGCTGGAGAGGAAGTCCAGGTAATTCCCGAACCAGACCAACCGCGTCGCGCCTGGCGTCTGTAGCCGAGCATCGCCCAAGCTGGTGATTGCTGTACTCGCGATCGGAAAGGCGAATACGGCGATGAGGAAGAGGAGCGTCGGTCCGATCAGGAGCCAGCCGAACGCGCCATCGCCGAGCCCGCCGCGCCGGCGATCCCTAGGTAGAACGGGCGGTAGCGCCGGAGCGGCGGCCATCGTGTGTTTCATCAAGACCTGGCAGTCACAGACGGCAACGGGGCCCGGGCGGTCGCCGGGCCCCGGGGGTGACGGGGGTTAGCGAGCCCCGAGATCGTTGGCCTTCTGGACGGCCGAATCCAGTGCCGCCTGGGGCGCAGTGGAACCGACCAATGCTTCCTGGATACTCACCTGAAGCGTCTGTGACATCTCGAGGTAGTACGGCACCTTGGGCCGCACGTGAGAGAACGGCCACTGCTCTGCGAACGCCGCCAGCAGGACAGGCTGCTCCTTGAGCAGCGCCGGATCCGACTGCAGCGACTTCCAGAGCGGTGTCACATGCGCCGCGTAGCGCTTCTGCACATCCTTGCTCGTCAGGTACTCGATGAACTTGAACGCTGCGTCCTTATGAGCGGACTTCCCGCTCACGGCGAAACCCATCGATCCGTTATTGGTGGAACTGGCCACACCGGCCGCCTTGCCCTTCTCGAAGACCGGCATGAGGGCCATCTTGATCTTGCCCGCGACGGTCGATTCCTTGGGGTCGTTGGCGAGGTTATACATGTAGGCCCAATTCATCGTGAACGCCGCCTTGCCCGCCGACATCGTGTTGCGGAGGTCCTCCTCGCCGTAGGTGGTCGAGGCTGGGTTCACGAGTCCCGCCTTGAGAGCGTCTTTCATCCACTGCAGAACGGCCACCGATTCGGGACTGTTGAAGGCTGGCTTGCCGCTGTCATCGAAGAAGGTGCCGCCGTTTCCATAGAGCAAGGTGACGAATTCGGTGATCGAGGCCTCGATCTGGCCCCACGCGAAGACCGCGGGGTACTCGACGATCCCCTCGTCTTTCAGGATCGTGCTCATCTCGAGCATCTCCTCCCAGGTCGTGGGGGGAGCCGAGAAGCCGGCGGCGTCGAGCATCGATTCGTTGTAGTAGAAATAGAGTTGGTCGACAAGCCACGGCAGTCCCCACTGCTTGCCGTCGTAGGTGACGATATCCCAAGCCGCCTGGTCAGAATCGGCCTTCATATCGGCTGGGATCCGCGAGCTGATGTCCTCGACCCAGCCGGCGTCAGCGAATGCTGGGAACCAGATGTCGTCGACCAGCATGACGTCAAAAGGCGACTGAGCGGCCGCCATGCCGGTGGCGATCTTGTCGTGGAGCGCGTCGTAGGCGACATACTGTGGGACGATGTCGATGTTCGGATTCGCCGTCTTGAACTCGGCGATGACCGCATTCATCTCGTCTGGAGTCATGCCGGCCTGGGACATGCCGATGATGTTGATCGTCTCACTGGTGCCGGAAGCACCCGCACTCGGCGCCCCCGAAGCGGCGGGTGACGGGGTGCCACCGCATGCCCCGATAACGACCGCAAGCGCCACCGCGAGCGCTGCCGGTCCCTGGAACTTCCTCATCTCATCTCCTCCTGCAACGGCTGGCCCCAACTACGGGCGTTCACTGGATGTCGGTGATCTTTTGGGCCCGTTTGAGGACCCCGGGCTCACGTCCGTTGCTGACGGCCAGCGCGGCTGCGAGGCCCTGGATGGGGACGCTCAGCACAAGCGGCGCAAGACGCTCCGGGAGATCGGGCAGCCATGTCGTGAGAAGGCCCGCGGACGGGGCGGGTCTCGCGTCCGAGCCGCTGCCGATCAGCCAGGTCGGACTTCCAAGCTCGCTCGTCTCGAGCGCCAGTCGGACGCACAGGTCCCGGGTGCGCCCGGTCGGCGCTAGTACGACGAGTCCGACGCCTGGCCCGACGATCTCCATGGGGCCGTGGCGGAAGGATCCCCCGGGCATCGCTTCGGCGGGCATGGCTGCGGTCTCCTTGATGATCAGGGCACCGTAATCGGCGGCGCTGAAGGAGGGACCGCGCGCCACGACCACGAGCGAATGACAGTGCCTGAAGTGCTCAGCCGCGCGTGTCGCCGGCTCGAAGTTTGCGGCGACCGTGTCGATGATGCCGGCCAGATCGCGCGCGATCGCGGCAGCGACGAACGTATCCGGATCTGCCGTAAGTGCGTCGACAAAGGTATGCAGGACGGCAAAGGTCGTCATGAAGGTCTTGGTCGAGACGGTCATCTCCGAGCCCGCATAGATCGGCAGGATCACGTCAGCAAGGCCGGCGAGCGGGCTGTCCACGTCGTTGGTGACGGTGACGATACGAACGTTTCCGGCGGCGCGCATCTGCTCGCCCAGGGCCAACGTCTCGGCGCTGCGGCCCGACTGGCTCACGAGAACGAGTATGGTCCCAGGCTCGATGCCCTCGGTCCCGTAGTGAAGGAACTCACCTGCCTCCACGACCGATGCCGGCTGAAACCGCGCCAGACGTGTCGCCGCCGGAAGGGCCGCGGAGAGGGAGCTACCCATGCCCGCGAAAACGACCCGGGGCGCACCCGCACTGAGCGCTCGACTCTCCGCCAGGCGCCCGCTCTCGGCCTTGCCGTAGCATTCGAGGACACGGCGGATCGCCGCGCCCTGGGCACGAATGTCGACCCCGAACGTCGTCATCGGATGCGTCCCTTCAGATGGCGATTCTCGAGGGCCTTCTGCGTCCGCGCCAGGCGTTCCTGGGCGGCAGAGCCGCCGCGCTCGAGGAGGATCAGAAAAAGCAGCTGAACGACGCCCAGCTCGGCGATAGTCGAGGCCATCGGCTCGACGTGGAAAGCGGTGTCATTGGATACGGTCGCCAGGACGACATCTGCCAGATTGCGGACGGGTGAGCGCCCGAGTCCCGTGATCGCGACGATATGTGCGCCACCCTCCCTGGCAACGCGGACGCTCTCGACAACGTCCGTCGTTCGGCCACTGTGGGATACGGCAACGAGCACGTCGGACGGGCCAAGGAGCGCCGCGGACATCGCCTGTTGGTGACCGTCGCTGTGGGCGACGGTATCGATGCCGAGCTTCCGCAGCTTGAGGGCGCCTTCTGCGGCCACAAGGCCAGCCGTTCCGACCCCGATCCACTCCACCCGCCCGGCGTTCTCCAGCAGCTCGACCGCATTCTCAAGAGCCGCGCGATCGAGCTGCCGTGCCGTCTCCGTCAGCGCTTGGGCGGCTGCGCCAAAGGTTCGGGCGAGGCCCCGCTCGACGATGCCATGCGCACTGTCCGTGCTCCCGACTGGATCGCCGCCAACCCACGACCCGCCGGCGGTGACGGCGTCGCGCGCGAGGCCGAGCCGCAGGTCCTGATAGCCGCGCAAACCAAGACGTCGACAGAAGGCCGAGATCGTGCCGACCGACACCTCGGCTTCGTCGGCCAGATCGGTAATGCTCAAGTCACTTGCGGTCGCGATGTTCTCCAACAGATAGGAGGCTAAGCGTCGCTGGGCCGGGGCAAGGGTCGTCAGATCAGCTATCACCCTGGTTCGGATCCCAATTGCCGGGTACGGGCTGACGGCTGAGACTACGGTCAATGGCGACGTCATACGTAATTATTTGCAGCAATGGTCGGGAATGTCAATAATCATTGCTAGACGCGTGGTGGCTCCACCGGAAGCAGAAAGGAACGGCGGCGCATGACGAGAGTCGCTCTCGGAGTCGACGTTGGCGGAACCTTCGTCAAGGGATCGGCGGTGGACCCGACGTCCGGGCGCCTCGTTTCGACGACCGTCCGGTTACCCACGCCAGAACCTGCACGCATCCATGACGTGATCGAGATCGTGGCGGAGGTGGTCGAAGCCGTGGTCGGTGAAGATCCAGCGCGCAGGGTCGCACCGCTCGGGGTGGCCCTCTCGGGCGATGTCCGTGACGGTCTGCGGACAAGCGGTGTGAACCTTCACCGAAGCTGGGTCGGGGCCCCCGCTCGCGACCTCCTCCAGCAGCGCCTTGGCCGGTCCGTCACGATCCTGAACGATGCAGACGCGGCCGGCATCGCCGAAGCGCGCTTCGCCACTGCGCGTGGAGTTGCCGGCGTCGTCGTCATGCTCACGTTCGGAACGGGGATCGGCAGCGCAGTGCTGATTGATGGGCGACTCCTACCGAACACCGGATTCGGGCAGCTTCAGGTTCGTGGTGAGCCGGCCGAGCGGACGCTGAGCGCAGTGGCGCGAGAGCGGCGCGGGACCTCATGGCAGGATTGGGCCGTGGATGTGTCGTCCTACCTTGCACTGGTCGATGAGCTGCTCCGGCCTGACTTGATGATCATCGGGGGCGGCGTGATCGAGTCAGCTGCGTCGTTCTGGGATCGACTCGAATGCGCGTGTGAACTCCGGCCGGCCAAGCTGCGGAACGCGGCGGGCATCATCGGTGCGGCGGTGGTTGCGGCGGACGCCGTCAGGGTGTTCGGCCCGGACGACTCAGCCAAACGGAGTGATGGGTGAGCGACCTGAAGCTGGGCATCGTGCTCTGGGCCCAGGGCGCGACATGGCCCGAGATGCTTGCCGCAGCCCAGCGGGTGGATCGGCTGGGATACGACAGTCTCTGGACGTGGGACCACCTGCTCCCTGTCTTCGGAGACCGACGCGGGGCCATCTTCGACGGACCCTCGGCACTCGCCGCCCTGGCCATGGCCACCCCGTGGGGGTCGGAAACCCCGAATCGCGATCGGATCGCCCCGGTACGATCGGCCGATGTGGTCGCTCCTCTACCTCGTCGTCGTTCTCCGCCATCAGCTCCGGGTGCTGCAGCGGACGTCGGACCCACCCAAGCTCCGGGCCATCGACCGGGTTCTCCTCGCGGCGGCGAGTCGGGTCATCCCGCGTCAGCGCTGGGTCGTCTTCCTCGTCACCCCGGCGACCCTCCTCCGCTGGC
>JANOIS010000080.1:0-30466 GCA_031407755.1 Chloroflexota bacterium
GTGGTACCATCCCGAACCGAACCGGTGTTCGGTCCTGTGGGGATGCGTGGTTTCGACAGGGCTTGGCTACCGGGGAGCGCGAGCCGAGGATGCTGCTCAGGCCTCGTTAATCAGGCAGCAAAACGAAGTACCTGGCAACCGCCAGCCGACTCTCGCTCTCGCCGCTTAGGCGGTAGAGTGAGCGTGGAAGCTACCTCCGCTTCGCGGGTAGTGGAAGCGTCATTCAGCGGAGCTGCGATCCGGGCCAGCGTCACGTAATCCGGAGTCAAGCCCGATCTAGGGACACATGACTGGACCGTCCGGCAGAGTGCCGATGCCCGTCCGGGCGGTCGACGACAAACCATCGGACACGCTCGTAGTGGTCTCCGGCGAAGGGTCCTGGACGGGGAGTTCGACTCTCCCCCATCTCCACCAATCACTCCGTGCTCGGCCGGGCGGGAGCTTTGTACGTTCCGGAGTGAACACGCGTCAAGTTCACTGTCGGCGTCTCTGAACTGCGCGATCTGCGGCGGATTACCAGGAACACCTGGACCGTTTCGGCGCTGGTCCTCACCCACCAATATGTGCGGTGAAATACTGCCAGAAAGCGCCGCGAGATGATGCCAACATGCGCGCTTGACAACTGCCAATATGCGCACATGCCTACCGCCGCCAAGACGGAATCGCGGTCGTTCCGGCCGCTCTCCTCGGACCGTAGGGTCATCGAGCATCCCACGTTGATCGCTTCCGGGTTATCACCCCCAAGATCGCGCACTTGAGCGTCTCGCGGGCCGACCCGTCCCGCCGTGACGTCAGGCAGTCCATAGCCTTGACGTGGGCTCGCGACCGCGCATGATGTCGCCCACGCCATCGCACCCGAGTGGCGAGGGCGAACACGGAGGCAACCCTGGATGTCGCGCAAGATCACAGTCCTTCACGTCGCGGTCGTGGCCGCGGCCGCACTGGTGGTGACCGCTTGCGGCGGTGGTACCGGCGGCGGCGGGGCGCCTCAGGCGACAGGCCCGGTCACCTTGCAGGTGATGAACTTCGCCAATTACATGCCTGAGGACATCGGGGAGCGGTTCAAGGCCGCTACCGGCCATACGATCGAGCTCACACTGACCTCGTCGAACGAGGACGCGATCGCCAAGCTCGACGCGTCGCCGGCGGGAACCTACGACATCGCCTTCATCACCAACCCGTTCGCGGAGGGGCTGAACAAGGCCGGCAAGCTCGAGGCCCTCGACCAGGCGCAGATCCCGAACCTCTCGAACCTGTACCCCGAGGCCGCCCAGATCGCCACCGACCCCGGCAACAAGTACTCCGTCCCCTATTCATGGGGCACCACCGGGATCTGCTATCGCTCCGACCTCGTCACGGAGACGGAGATCGATAGCTGGAAGGACCTCCTGGAGCCGAGCGCAGAGCTCGCCGGCAAGATCACGATGATGGACGAGGAACGCTGGCTCATGATCCCGGCGCTCAAGGTCCTCGGCTACTCGGGCAATTCCACGGACGAGGCCGAGCTCGCCGCGGCCGCCGATCTGTTGATCACCGCCAAGAAGACCCTCCTCGGCTACGACGCCGAGACCTTCTACACGAAGCTCGATAGCGGCGAAGCGGTCGCCGTCCACGGATGGGACGGCTGGTGCAACTACGCCACGGATCCCAACGTGAAGTGGGCCCTCCCGATCGAGGGCTCCGACCTGTTCGTGGACACCATGGTCATCCCCAAGGGTTCACCGCGCCTGGCGGCCGCGCACGCCTTCATCGACTTCATCCTGAAGCCCGAGAACGGGCAGTGGGTGGCCGAGAACATCCTGTACAAGGTGCCCAACAAGGCGGCGATGGACGCCCTCGATCCGGCACTCCTGGAGACGTACCCCAACATGGCCATCACTCCGGCCGAACTGCTCAAGCAGGAGTCGCTGCGCGACCTCGGTGAGGGCCAGACGAGGTTCTCCGCCGCGGCCACCAAGGTGAAGGCCGCGCCGTAGCCATTCGTCGAGGACGGGAGCGCCGGCAGCCAGCGTATGAGCGACCGAGCGACCACGGGCCGGCTGCCCGCCTGGCGCCGGCTGTCTGCCCTGGGGCGCGACGGACGGATCACGCTCGTCCCGGCGTTCCTGTGGTGGGGCGTCCTTCTCGTCGCGCCCATCGCGCTCATCCTCGTGAGTTCGTTCTTCCGGCGTGGGCCGTTTGGTGGCGTCGTCTACGACTTCACGCTGGACAACTACGTGCGCGCGTTCGATCCGCTGTACCTCGGGGTGCTCTGGTACTCCGTCCAGATGGCGACCATCACGACCGTGATCTGCCTGCTGGTCGGCTTTCCGGCGGCCTACTACATCGCCACCCGTGAGAGTGCCCGCGTCCGCGCAGTATTGCTGGTGCTGGTCGTCCTGCCGTTCCTCACAAACTTCCTGATCCGAACGTACGCATGGATCGTGTTGCTGAATCGTGAGGGTGTGGTCAACCAGACTCTTCAGGCCGTTGGCCTCACGGACGAACCGCTGTCCCTCCTGTATAACGACTTCGCGGTCGTCATGGGCCTCGTCTATGGCTACCTTCCGTTGATGATCCTGCCGTTGTTCGCCGCCCTGGAGCGAATCAACCCGGAGGTCCGCGAGGCCGCCCTGGATCTCGGCGCCCGACCCCTGCGCATCCTGCGGACCGTGACGATCCCGCTCGTGCTCCCCGGGGTCGTGGCCGGTTGCGTGTTCGTGTTCGTGCCCACGCTCGGCAACTTTCCGGTGCCTCAGCTGCTCGGCGGTGGGCGGCGGATCATGGTCGGCAACCTCGTCAACCAGCAGTTTCTCGAGGCACGCGACTGGCCATTTGGTGCGACCCTTGCCGTCGTGTTGATGCTGGCCCTGATGATTCTGCTCGTCGTTCAGTCGCGGGTCCTGCGCCGCGAGCGGGAGATCCGGCTCGATGGGTGACGCTCGCGCCGGCAGCGCCGCGTGGCTCAAGGTCCACATGGGTGTCCTGTTCGCCTTCCTGTACCTGCCCCTCGTCGTCCTTGTCGTCCTCTCGTTCAACGACGCCCAGCGCGCCGTCGTCTCGTGGCAGGGGTTTACGACCCGCTGGTACGGCGAGGTGTTCAAGAACCCGGAGCTGCTGGGAGCGCTGGGCACGACGCTGTTGATCGCTGCGGCGGCGACGACCATCTCGGTGGTGCTCGGGACGCTGCTCGCGCTGGGCCTGGAGCGCTACACCCGCAGCAGCGTCCTCGACAGCGCGGTCTACTTCCCATTGCTGGTCCCGGACATCGTGCTCGGGATCGCCCTGCTGTCGTTCTACTCCACGATCCGCCTGCCCCTGGGGGCGCCTTCGATCATCCTCGCCCATTCGGTCTGGGGGGTCGCGTTTGCCGCGGCCATCATCCGGACGCGCCTGCGCGGGTTCGATCGGTCCATCGAAGAGGCGTCGCTGGACCTCGGGGTCAAGGAGATCCCGACCTTCTTCCGGATCACCCTCCCGGTGATCCTGCCCGGGATCATCTCGGCGGCCCTGGTCGTATTCACCTTGTCGGTCGATGAATTCGTGATCGCCTACTTCACGGCCGGGCGGACCGTGACGTTCCCGATCCAGGTCTATTCCATGATCAGATTCGGGGTGACGCCGGAGATCAACGCAGTCGCAACCCTGCTCCTCGGGTTCAGCATGATCCTCGTGATCGCGGCGTTGCTGCTCAATCGAGGGCGACCGATGCGGAGCGTGGACACGCCACAGGCGGGCGACGCATGACGGCCAGCCAACCGGCCGACGTCATCGTCGTCGAACATGTCGTGAAGTCGTTCGGGGCCGTCCGGGCGCTGGATGACGTGTCGCTCACGATCCACGAAAACGAGTTCTTTGCCCTCCTCGGCCCGAGCGGCTGCGGCAAGACGACCCTGCTGCGCTGCCTCGGCGGGTTCGAGCAGGTGACCTCCGGCCGGCTGTTGCTCGATGGTCGGGACCTGGTCGGCACCAGGCCGTACGAGCGCCCGGTCAACATGATGTTCCAGTCGTACGCGTTGTTTCCGCACATGCGCGTGTGGGATAACGTGGCCTATGGCCTGCGGGCGGAGCGATTGCCCGAGGCGGTCATCCGCGAGCGCGTGGAGGGTGTCCTGGACAAGGTCGGCCTCGGCGCGCTCGCCGATCGACGCCCGCATCAGCTTTCGGGTGGGCAACGCCAGCGCGTGGCCCTGGCTCGGGCCGTCGTCAAGCGCCCCCGCGTCCTGCTGCTCGACGAACCACTGGCCGCCCTCGATCGAAAGCTGCGCGGGGAGATGCAGATCGAGCTCAAGCGTCTCCAGCACGAGGTCGGGATCACCTTCATCGTCGTGACCCACGACCAGGAGGAGGCACTCACGATGGCGGATCGGGTCGCGGTGTTGAACCACGGCAAGGTCCTGCAGGTCGGTACGCCGATCGAGCTCTACGACCGGCCCGTCAACCACTTCGTCGCCGCGTTCATCGGCAAGACGAACTTCCTTCGCGGCGTGGTCGCGGCGGGAGGGATCGGTGTGACGCCACACGGGACGATCGCCAGCGCGCCGTCCGACCTGGCCGTCGGGACCGACGCCTACCTGGCGATTCGACCCGAGAGCGCGAGTCTGCTCGCCCCCGGCGATGAGCCGGCTGCCGGCCACGTGACCCTGCCCGCGGTCGTGGAGGCTGTGGCGCTGGTCGGTTCGCAGGTGCATACGTACCTGCGCCTCGCGGGCGCGGACGCGGCCTTCGTCGTCACCGCGAGCACGCGCCACGGACTGCAGTCGGTCGGGGATGACACGCGGGTGACCTGGCCGATCGGCGAGGCACGAATCCTGGCAACCTGAGATCGGAGACGTGATGGCGGTGTATCTCTCGCGACAGACCACCCGCGATTGGGTCGCCGACGAGGAGGTCGGTGGCGCGGCGCACATGTTGTTCGACCACGACGACCGATCGAAGGCCGGCCTGTGGCGGGCCGATCCCGACGAGCGGCGGGGACTGGTCGAGGTGACGATCCCGGCGCGCGAGACGCTCCTTGTGCTCGAGGGCAGCGTCCGCGTCGCGATCGATCGCGGCGAGCCGTACGACCTGCGGGTCGGCGACATGCTGTCTGTCCCGGCTGGATCGCTGGTCGGTTGGGATCCGTCTTCCGAGTGCACGGTCTTCTGGGTCTACAGCTGACCCCCGTCGCCGCGCAGCGCGGCTTATCGGGACCGCCCGCGTTTGACCTCCTTCCAGCCGACGGACAGGATCATGTCGAAGCCGGGGCTGCCACTCTTGGGAGCGATGGCCGCCTCCGTCGGGATGCGACTCCTGGGCGACGGCGACTTCAACGGACGCTTGACGGGCTTGGCCCGCGGTGGCCCTCCCGCGAGCGACGCACCGATGAGCCCGGCCGGGCGAGCCGGTATCGAGCTCGCTGGACGCGGCGCGCGACCGGATCCGGTGGTTTCCGCCGCGACCCGAGCGCGACTGCCCGATCGATCTCGCGGTGCTGATGCGGCCACGGGCGCGATGACGGGCATGGACGTCCGGCGGAGCATCCGCAACAGCACGGCGTTGAGCGTCGCCTGGTCGTTGTCGAACTGGCCGTGCCCCTTCGCGTCGGAACGCAGGTCCGGCGACGACCCGCCGGGAGCGATCACGATCTTGCCGCCCCCGGCGTCGATGGCCGCTCGCAGGGTCCGTCCATCGCCCGGGATCGGCCGGTCAAGGGTCGCCTCGAGCCCTACCAGCGAGACGACCCCGGTCCGTGGGTCGGGATCCGGCTCGAGGCCGCGGGCGACGAGGTACAGCAGCGACTTGTGATAGAAGACGTGGCCGCCCACGTCGCAGGTGTCGTCCTGCTCGTAGCGCTCGGCGAGGTTGAACGTCGTGAACCGTCTGACTCGTGAGCGCGGGCCCAGGTGTGGCAGAACGGATCGCGCGAAGGCATCCGATCGGACGGCCCCACCCATGAACGTCAGGGAATCGATATCGAGTCCTTCGCGGATGAGGCGCTCGACGAGCGCGGTGAGCAGGATGGTTCCCGCACTATGGCCAGCCAGATGGATCCGAACGTTGTCCGCGCCATGCGTCCCGACATACTGGGCCAGAAGCCTGGCCACCAGCGTCCCGCCCCGGATGTCCCCGCCGGTCGTCCCGGAACCCTCGGCCGAGGCGCCAACGGCGTTCCCCTTCATCTGACTCCACAGCCCGGAGGCGACGACCCGGGCGATCCCCTCGACGAGACCGTCCACAGCCTCCCAGATGTCGAAGCGCGGTCCACCGAACGGCAGACGACCACCGATCAGATCGCTCAGGGCGTTGAAGATCGTGTCCAGCAGCCCGCTCTCCCAGGCGAAGTTGATCGGATAGACCCGATGATCAAGCCAGTGGGGCAGCATGCGTTCCGCGGTCGTCAGGCCGCCGTGCTCATCGATGAGCCCACCGTGGGCGTACAGCACGACGTGGCGACGCGTCGCCTCGCCGGAGCGGATCCACGCGTCGTGCTTGGCCTTCATGTTCGAGAAGACGTCGGCCACCTGGGCAGGAGAACTGATCATCTTGCCGCGGACGGAAAGCTGGCCGTTGTCGGCGGTGTTGACGACGTAGTTGCGCAGCAGCAGGAGGTTCGGCCCGCCACGCACCACGACCTCTCCGGATGCGGTCATGGCCGAGGCCGATGGGGGCCTCGCGAACGGGGTGTTCGGCACGCCTGGGCGGGCGACCCAGGCGTCGTACGCCGTGAGCAGCCAATCCTCGTAGGTAAGGATCGCGAACCCGTTGTCGCCCCAATCCGTCCCCCACGAGTTCTGGACCAGGAACCCGAGCTCGTTGTAGCCGACGATCGCGAACGCATGGCCGCCGGCCGGTTCCGGCTCCGCGGCCCGGGCGATGAGCGCGTGGCGCTGCTTGCCGAGAGCCACAAACCTCGGTTTGGCCCAGCCATCATGGATCGCGGCCGAAACAGCGATGGCGTGCAGCTCGGTGATGGCCGACTGCATGTCGTCCAATCGATACGGGTTGACCCGGTAGTACGCGCCGAGCGGTCGTTGCCGACACGACGCGACGAAGTCCGGTTCATCGACATCGACCTCGGCGTCAAGCGGCGACGCAGCGAGCTCCGCCGCTCGCTCGTTCCACTCTCGATCGAGGGCGACGCCATGGCGCAACCAGCCCTTGAACGCCCCGCGCAATGACGATCCTACATCGACGTCGCCACCGAACTCATCGTAGCGCCGGGCCAGGCGGTAGAGCATGTACGGGCTGACCGCCTCGACGGCGACGGAGGCGTTGGAATGTGCCGCGTGACGGGTCAGCACCGTGTTGATGGTGGCCGCCACGGCGTGACCGGTGCACGACGCACCATCCTGGGCGAGCACCCGGAACGCGGCATCGTCGGGACTCGGGTGCATGGACGGTTCGAGCGGCTGAAGGACCGGTCGGTACTCGAGGTCGCGGAGATCGAACGGGTCGGGCCTCGCGTTCGTGGTGAAGTCCTTCCGCCCGACGCGGACCGCGGACGCTAGATGGGTCTTGGCCATCGTGCCCTCCTGACGAGCCGGTGTCCTGTCGGCTGCGGCCCGAAGCATACGACTCGCGCGTTGGGCGACCGGTCGAAGGCCGGGCTGTGTCAGGTCGGTCTGTGCCTCGGGTATCCTGAGGTTCCCGCTCGACACGAGAGAGTTGTGGACCACCAGCCCGTCCTGATCTCCACCATCGCGATCGGCCTGGTCGCCGCGTTCATCGGCGGCCTCATCGCGCAACGGCTGCGGCTGCCCGTGATCGTCGGCTACATCGCAGCCGGCGTTGCCGTCGGCCCTTTCACTCCGGGCATCCATGCGGACTCCGCGGTCGCCAGGGAGCTGGCCGAGATCGGGGTGATCCTGCTGATGTTCGGGGTCGGGATCCATTTCTCGATCCGGGATCTGCTCGCGGTCAAGTCGATCGCCATCCCGGGAGCACTCGGTCAGATCGTGGTCGTTACGCTCCTCGGGGTCGGCCTTGGGGTCGGCCTTGGCTGGGGCGTTGGTGGCGGTATCGTTCTGGGGCTGGCCGTGTCCGTGGCGAGCACGGTCGTGCTGCTGCGCGCGCTCGAGGATCGGGGCGAGCTCGACACCCCGCAGGGACGGATCGCCATCGGCTGGCTGATCGTGGAGGACCTGTTCACGATCCTGGTCCTCGTCCTGCTCCCTGTCCTCGCGCCGCTGATCGGCGGGACGGCCCAGACGGCGGCGGACGCCGGCCTCGGTCCGATCGGCGAGCTCGGCCTGGCGCTGGTCAAGGCGGCCGTCTTCGGGGTCCTCATGTTCGTGGCCGGAGCTCGGCTGGTCCCGTGGTTGCTGCTCGTCGTCGCCCATTCCGGATCGCGCGAGCTCTTCACCCTGGCCGTGCTGGCCATCGCGCTCGGGATCGCCTTCGTTTCGTCCGCGGTCTTTGGCGTGTCGTTCGCGCTCGGGGCGTTCCTGGCCGGGGCGGTCGTCGGTGAGTCGGACCTGAGTCACCAGGCGGCCGCCGATGCGCTCCCGCTGCGGGACGCGTTTGCGGTGCTGTTCTTCGTGTCCGTCGGGATGCTCCTTGATCCGGCCTTTCTGGTCACGCAACCCCTCGCGATCGCTGCCGTCGTCGGTCTCATCGTCGGCGTCAAGCTCGTGGTCAAGGTCGTCATCATGGTCGGGCTCGGCTACCCGATCGGGGTCGCGTTGGCCGTTGGCGTCGGGCTCGCCCAGATCGGGGAGTTTTCGTTCATCCTCGGCACGGTGGGCCTGACGGTAGGCCTGCTGCCGGCGGACGGGTTCCAGCTCATCGTGGCCGGGTCCTTGCTGTCCATCGCCGCGCAGCCGTTGCTCTTCCGAGCGATCGATCCACTGGCCGGACGTCTCCGCGAACATCCGGTCCTCCTCGGCCTGCACCGGCGTCAGGCCGGCGAACTCGGTCGACTCGACCGTGCGACCCACGCCGATCTTCGCCAGCACGCCATCCTCGTCGGGTTCGGTCGCGTCGGTCGGATGATCGGTCCGGCGCTCGATCGGCGCGGGTTCCGCTACATCGTGATCACCCGCCAGCGTGATGAGGTCGAGCGATTGCGGGCGGCGGGCGTCACCGCGATCTGGGGTGACGGGACCAATCGCGACGTGCTCCGGATGGCCCACATCGAGAGCGCCCGACTGCTCATCGTCGCGACGTCCGATCCCGGGGCGGTACGCCTCATCGCGGAACGGGCGCGCGAACTCCATCCCGGGATCGATCTCGTCATCCGAACCCACAGCGACACCGAGGCGGCGCACATTCGAGCGTTCGGCGGCAATGTCCAGGCCATCCACGGCGAACGGGAGCTGGCGGTGCAGATGGCCCGCTACGCCCTGCGTCGGTTCGGTGTCAGCGCCACGGAGGCGGAGGCGATCGCACAAGGCCTGCGCGGGCGGTCCGTGGCGGTCCCGGCGACCGCGGCACGGACCGGGCTGCTGGAGCGGCTGCGGGCCCGGTTCGGGAGCGGGGCATATCGGTGATCGTGCGGGTTCAGCGACCGATAAGGGTGATGCCGGTGATCCGCGCGTAGTTCGAGTGATAGGTGTCCCGATGGATGATGTTGCCGTTCCGGTCGCGCACGGTGCGGACGGCCGTCACCTGGAAGCCGTTGACCGGGTACTCGATGCGCTTGCGCGCGCCCGGGGCGAGGCTGGACGTGTACTGGACGGTATCCGTGGCGATGCGGACGTTCCGGCGCGATGAGGTCGCGATGCTGACCTTGCGGCCGGTCGGCACGCTGTACACCTCGAACTTGACGTAGCCGGTCCCGCCGTCCCGGTAGCCGTAGCCGCGGATCAGCACGGGGTAGTCCGTGTCATTGGTGAAGGACATCGTCTGCCTGGAGCCGGACGCACTGATGAACACGGTCGCGTCCAGGCCGACCGGATAGCGGTCGATGTAGTAATAGTGGTTGCGCCGGGCGCCCATCTCGTACCCTGCGCGCAACGCGGCATTGAACAGCGTCGTGGAGCACGAGCAGATACCCCCGGCCAGCGCCCCCTGCGGTTCCGTCCGGCCGTTGATGATCGCGCCGCCGGATTTGTAGCCCTTGGCCCGGGTGACCGGACCGACGGCATCCCAGAAGTCGAAGGTGGCGCGTGGCGCCACGACATAGCCGTCGATCAGGCGGGCGGGGATCCAGATGTTGGCCCCAAAGCCGTTCTTCTCGCTGATCGGAAAGGGCGTCACCCACTGCGAGAGTTTGCGCATCTTGGGTCGGGCGGCCTTGGCTTCGGCGGTCGTCAGGGCAGGCTGGGTGACCTTGACCGCGGGCTCGAGCGAAGCCGACGACCCGCCGGCGATGCGGGCGTCGATCAGGCCCTGGACCTGGGCGGTGGTCGCCGCGACATCCATCTTGTAGCCGGTCTGACTGGCGGTGACCTCGGTGATCCTGCCGCCTGACGTCCTGAACGAGGCATTGATCGGCGCCTGGTCGATCCTCTTCGAGAGAACGGCCAGGACCGCCGGCAGGTCCGTCGTGTCCATGGCGACGCCATAACCGCCATCGGGCGTCCGCTCGAAGGTCAGCCACGACCGCAGGCGGGTCGTCGTGATGGCCTGCGATGCGTCATCGATGGCGAGCGTGATGCGGGCGGCAATCCGTTCCGCATCCAGCTTGGCGTCCGCAGCTTCGGCGGTGGTGATCTCCGGCTCGATCGTCCGGACGGGGAGGTCATACGTCAGCGCGGCGGGGGCGTCAAGCGCGCCGAGAGCGGCAAGAGCCGCCTCGATCGCCGGCGCCGGATCCGCCAGTCGGCCATCCCCGCCGGGCACGACCACGAACTTCGTTGTGTCGATGACCGCCACCGACGCGTCCTTTGGTTCGATCGCCAGGGCGTCGGCGAATGCCACGATCTGATTCGCCAACGCTTCTGGGTCAAAGGTCACGCGGGGTGTCAGCGCGACGCCGCGCAGGGCCGTACGAGCGTCGGCGATGACGCGCTCGACGACGGTGCCGGCGCGTCCCACCGCCATGGCCTCGTCCAGCATCGCCTCGACATCCGGGCCGCGCCCGAAGTCCGCGTAGGCGATCGTGCGGTCGCCATCCGGCCCGCTGATGACGACCTCGCCCTGACCGAATGCGCGGTAGGCCTGCCGCAACTGGTCCGAGGCGGCGGCCCGGTCCATGCCTGACAGGTCCACGCCTCCGATCCGGACGCCGGGCAGCACGCGACCGACATATTGCTGGTCATACGCGTAGATCGCCCCGACGCCCACGGCCAGCGCGGCGAGCAGTCCAACGAGGAATGCGACCGCGAACCGGACGCGTGCCGATGGACGGCGCCGTTCGGTGGTCGTGCCCGCGAGGGAATCGGGGGTGGTCGTGGTCATGGGAGCGACATCCTAGCAGCCGATCGGGAGGAATCCATGTGGACGATAGTCCCCAGACGACGTCCGGGTGCCACCACTTGTTACCGTGACCCTGCGATCGAACAGCGCGGTCCGGTCAGCCGGCTCGCGGAACCAGGACCACGCGGCGATTCGGCTCCTCGCCGATGGACTGCGTCGCGACGCCGGCATGGTCACGCAGGGTGAGGTGGATCCAGCGACGCTCGAGTGCGGGCATCGGCTCCAGCTGGAGCATCTTGCCGGTCTCCACCACGCGAGCCGCGGCGCGGTCCGCGAGTTCCCGCAGCTGGCGCTCGCGCCGGCCGCGATAATCCTCGACATCGACCAGGACACGGGTCCACGCCCCCATCTCTTTCGAGAGCATGAGGTTCACCAGGTGCTGGAGCGCGGACAGGCGCTCGCCCTTGCGGCCGATCAGTGCGCCTAGGACTTCCCGATCGTCGCCCTGGGCTACGACATTCAGGCGGCTCGTCTCACCCGCGGCAACCTCGACGCGGGCGTCGAAACCAAGGTGGCCCATGACCGTCTCCAGGATGCGCTGGGCGGCGGCAAGCGCCTCGGGCGACGCCGTGGCGGCCTCAAGCTCGGCCCGCTCGGCCGCCAGAGATCCACGCGCGGCGGCTACCTCGGCGGCCTCCGAAGCGCTCAGGTCCTCGCTACCGGTGCGCGGCTTGCCGGGCTCACGCTGGCGATCGTCGCGTCGGGGGCCGCGGTCTGCCCGGTCCTCCGTGCGCGGCCCACGGTCCTCGCGCGGCCGGTCAGCAGGGCGTAGGCCGCGGTCGTCACGGCGCTGCGGGCGATCGTCGGGTCGTGGGCCACGGTCGTCGCGGCGAGGGCCACGGTCGTCGCGGCGAGGCGGGCGGTCCCCCTGGCTCGGGGCGTGGTCATCACGACGCGGACCGCGGTCCTCCCGCGGCCGATCGAAATCGCGGCGAGGTCCGCGGTCACGGTCACCGTCGCGCGGTGGGGGAGCGGGCAGCGGCACGGCGGCCGCGGCATCCCGTTTGGGGGCCGATCCGCCGAGCGCCACACGCGGCGCCGCGACGATCCGGGCAGGCTCCGCTCCCATACCCAGCACACCGCGGCTGCCGGGCGTGAGGATCTCGAAGTCGAGGTCGTTGAGTTCGGCACCGAACTCCTCGCGGGCGGCTCGGAGCGCCTCCTCGACGGTCTTGCCGGAGAATTCCTTGTACGCACTCATGTCTAGCGTCGTCTCCCTCGTCGGCTCTGACGGCCACGCTCGCGCTGGCGGATCGTCTTGGCTGCCGTCGTCTTCTTGTCCGCGTCGGTCAGGATGGCCGCACGCTTGCTCGGGTCGGGGGGTGGTGGCATGGCCACCGGGTAGCGCGGGGTGTGGTCGAGGGCGAAGGCCGGTGTCCACCCGAAAAACGGGAACATCGAGCCCCAGCCAACGATGAGGTACTGCTGCACGATCGAGAAGATCGTGGCCACGATCCAGTAGATGAACAGTCCGGCCGGCAGGAAGCCGCCGTATACGACCGAGATGAGCGGCAGGAACAGCATCGTCTGCCGCTGGATTCGAATGTTCGGGTCCGTGTTGTCCGGGTCCGCCGGCGGCAGGAGCATCCGCGATTGGACCAACTGCAGCAGGGCGGACGCGATCGCCAGGAAACTGAGCCCAAAGCCGAAGATCGTGAGGAACGCCTGCGGCAGGGCGATGTTGCCGAGGATCGGCACGAGTGAGTCGATGCATGGTTTGGTCGCGTCCACGACACCGCCCACGATGTTGGTGCACTGAACGTCCACGACCTGCAGGCCGAACACGTTGAGCATCGCCGAGGGATCCTGGTTCGTGAGCCCGTTCTGGATGACCGAATACATGATGAACAGGAGCGGCAGCTGCAACAGGAGCGGCAGGCAGCCGGCCAGCGGGTTGATACCGCGCTCCTTGAACAACTCCTGCTGAGCAAGGCGGGCCTTCATCGAATCGCCCTTGAAACGCTTCTGGATCTCCTTGATCTCGGGCTGCAGGAGCTGCATCCGGCGCTGCGACACGAGCTGCTTGCGGTAGAGCGGGATGAGCACAGCTCGGACGATCAGGGTCAGCACCACGATCGCCCACGCGATCGCGCCTGGGACCGCCAGATTCTCAAGGAACTGGTAGACCGCGATCAGGATGATCAGCATCACCTGGAAGATGGGCGTGAACAGCCAGCCGAGCAGACTCACCGGGTCCGCCCCGGGCGACACCGGCGTGAGCGGCGGCGGCGGGGGCGTCGGTGTCGGAGTCGGACCGGCGGAGCCACCCGGCCCGCTGCCGGGAATGCATGCCGCGGCGACCAGGGCGATCGCCAGCAGGATGAGGACCGGAAGGTACCGACGCACCGTCGGGGACGCGATCACAGGCGGGCAGCCCCGCTAGCGGACCGGATCATACCCGCCCGGATTCCATGGATGACATCGCGAGATGCGCTTGGCGCCCATCCAGCTTCCCTTCAGCAGTCCGTACTTCTCGATCGCCTGCTCTGCGTAGTGCGAACAGGTCGGCTCGAACCGACACGACGGCGGGAGCCAGGCGAACACGACCCGGTAGAGCTTGACGCCCCCGATCCCGAGTCGCTTCATCGCGTGGCTCCTTCGAACACGCCGCCCCGGACGAGTGTCCGGTGCAACGCCCCGACCAGCGCTTCGTGGTCGGCCTTGACGATCCCTGGCCGGGCGATGATGAGAACGTCCCAGCCGGTCTGGAACGAGGGCCCCATAGCCCTGAGCGCTTCCCGGAGTCGGCGGCGAACCCGATTCCGGACGACCGCTCCACCGAGCCGGCGACCGGTCGCCAGCCCGAAGCGGGTGACCTCGAGATCTGTCCGGAGGAAGCGGGCGGAGAACAGGGCGTGCGACTTGGTCGTCCCCTTGCCCTGGATCGCCGTGAAATCCTGCGGACGGGAGAGCATCACGAGCCGCGGCGTCTGTATGCCGCGCCCCGCGGTCAGGCCGTCAGCCGCTTCCGACCCCGAGCCCGCCGAGCGGCGAGGATACGGCGACCCGCTGTCGTGCTCATGCGGGCGCGGAAGCCGTGCTCCTTGGCGCGATGGCGTTTCTTGGGCTGGTAGGTCTGCTTCATCGGGTCTGTCCGGGATCCTCTCCATCCGACCTCGGGGACGGTCGCTCCGTCCTCCCCTGGAGGCACGCAAACGCGCCGGTACCCGCACGGGCACATGGCGCGTCCTCGTCCGGCGATGATATGGCCTGCGCGGAAAGGGTGTCAAACGTGGCCCCGATGAGCGCCGGCGATCAAACGCCCGTGTGTGGGATGGGCGACCCGGACGGACCGGTGGTGCAAGCCGATGCCAGGCCGACCACGCGGTGCTCTCGGGAGCGCCCCGCGCGGATACTCCCCCTGAGTATGGCCGAATCACCTTGCCGAGCCGGTCGCGCCGGTGCTATCCTCTCGGGGCCCTCGGCGCCGGAGACGTTCGCGGGAGACCCTCGGCAGCATCCCTCTGACGACGGGCGCGAGTCATCCGGCTGGCCGCAAACAGGCGTGGACGATGCTTCGCGACCCTTACGGCAACCTCGATCTTCGGCACCGGTCGAGCCATCTCATCAACCCGTTTCTTAGCAGGTCCGATCGAACGAATGGACGCGAAGCAAGTCTGGCGAGCCGCTCTCGGCGAGTTGCAGGTATCGCTGTCTCCCGCCAACTATGAGACATGGCTGCGTGACACCGAGCTTGTGGATGTCGATGAGCAGCTCTTCCGGATCGCGGTCCCCAACGGCTTCGCCAAGGACTGGCTCGAGACGCGCTACCGCTCACTGATCAGCCAGACGCTCGCGCGGATCGTCGGCTACAGCGTGCAGGTGGAGTTCGCGGTGGCCGCAGCCCAGGAAACGGCTTCCGTGGAAGCCGTCGGAACGGCAGGGCCCACCCGCGCCCGAGCTTCGTCATCTACCGGGACGGCCCAGCCCGTTCGACTGGAACCCACACGCGTCGGTGGCGAGGGTGGGATCACCAACCTCAATCCTCGGTACATGTTCTCGAACTTCATCGTCGGGTCGGCCAACCGGCTGGCCCATGCCGCGAGCCTGTCCGTCGCGGAACGCCCCGGCCACGCCTACAACCCGCTTTTCCTGTACGGCGGCGTGGGCCTCGGCAAGACACACCTGATGCATGCGATCGGCAACCAGGTCATCGCACGCTACCCACGCAAACGCGTCGTGTACGCGACGTCCGAGAAGTTCACCAACGAGTTCATCACGAGCATCCAGCAGGGCAAGATCGACGAATTCCGGGCGCGCTATCGGCGGATCGACCTGTTGCTCATCGATGACATCCAGTTCATCGCGGACAAGGAGCGGACCCAGGAAGAGTTCTTTCATACGTTCAACACGATCCACGAGGACGGCAAGCAGATCGTCCTGAGTTCGGATCGGCCACCCAAGGCGATCCTGACCCTGGAGGAGCGCCTGCGCAGTCGGTTCGAGTGGGGGCTCATCGCGGACCTGACGGCGCCGGATCTCGAGACGCGCATCGCGATCCTGCGAGCCAAGGCGGAGGAAGGTGCCGTCCCGATCGCGTCGGACGTCGTCGAGTTCATCGCGCGCAAGGTCGTGAGCAACATCCGCGAACTCGAGGGCGCGCTCAATCGGGTCGTCGCGTTCTCGAGCATGGGCGCGACCGCGATCAGCATCGAGCTCGCGCAGGCCGTCCTGTCGAACGTCCTGTACAACCCGAAGAAGCGCCAGGTCACCCCGGAGCGCATCGCGCGGGTCGTGTCCGACTACTACAGCGTTCCGATCGACGTGCTGCAGGGACAGAAGCGCGATAAGGCCACGGTCATGCCCCGCCAGATCGCGATGTTCCTGATGCGTGCGGAGACGGATGTTTCACTCCTGCGCATCGGCGCCGAGCTCGGTGGCCGGGATCACTCCACGGTCCTGCACGCGTGCGACAAGATCAACCGGGAGGTCGCGGTCAACGATGACCTGCGCCGGGAGATCGCCGCGGTCCGCGAGCTGATCTACGCCGACTGACCTGGGCAGACTGGCGGCGGTCGACGCGTCCGGCCGCAGCACGCGTTCCGCGCGACGCCAGGGGAATTCCAGCCGTACTGGTACAAGCAACGTCGGGCGTCAGCGCGGGGGGCCCACCTCGGCGCCTCGGCGCCTTGTGCCGCCTCGGCGTCCCCGCCTTGCGGCCAAGCCCGACCGGGTGGGCCTTCAGGCCGGGGTTCCAGCCCCGGATCACGGGCCGGCGAGTGGGCTCGAGGGCCGCTCCGAGGCAAGCGCATGATGGAATACGTCCGTTGTTCCAGCCTGGCTGGAGTGGGGTCGACGCGTGGACAAGTGGTCTTGAATCGGTGGGTGATCGGAGGCGCGGTCGTGGGTAACGGGAGGTTCCGCCACGGGGCGTCGCGAGCCGACCCCGAACCATCCACGGCCGCTCGACATGCCCACCCCCAGGATCATCCGTTTTGTCCACGACATGCCGTTGGTCGTCCACAGCTCCGGCCCGCACGAGGGAACGTGTCCGCTCACACATTCCACACCATTACTACGGTGATGATGAGTGAGAAGATAGAGAAGAGATACCCACGAACCATCAATGGATCACGACGGCGGGTCGTGCCCACCACGACCCGCCGTCGCACCACCAGTCATCGAAATGGAGCACATCCGACGTGAGACTCTCGGTCATGCAGGAGAACCTGGCACGCGGCCTGTCCGTCGTGAGCCGCGCCGTCTCGAGCCGGAGCACGCTCCCGGTCCTGGCCAACGTGCTGCTCAAGACCGAAGACGGCGGCCTCAAGCTGACAGCGACGAATCTCGAGATCGGGATCACCTACTGGGTCCCCGGCAAGATCGATGAAGACGGCGCCACCACCGTGCCGGCCAGACTCCTGACGGATCTCGTCAATTCCCTGCCGGCCGGCGACAAGGTGGAGCTTGAGGTGGGAGCGGGCGACACCCTGAACATCAAGGCCGGCCGGTTCCAGTCCCACATCAAGGGCATCGACGCCGAGGAGTTCCCGGCCATCCAGACCGCCGGCGATCGCCCGACGACGCGGATCGCCCAGAACGTGCTCAAGCGCGCCCTCGCCGAGACGGCCTTCGCGGCCGCGAGCGACGAGGCTCGACCGATCCTGACCGGTGTCCTCGCGCGGTTCGAAGGCGACAGGCTCACGCTCGCCGCCGCCGATAACTACCGGATCGCGGTCAAGACCGTGTCGATCCTGGACGCTGTGCCGGAGACGAGCGTCGTCATCCCGGCTCGTGCCCTCAACGAGCTGATGCGTGTCCTGGCAGACATCGACGATCCCGTGGAGGTGGTCCTCGCCGCCGGGCGCAACCAGGTCCTGTTCCATCTCGAGGGGATCGACCTCGTGAGCCGCCTCATCGACGGCCAGTTCCCGAACTATCAGCAGATCGTGCCGCAGACGCATGCGACCCGCGCGGTGCTCGATCGCGAGGAGCTTCTGCGGGCGGTCCGGCCGGCCGCGCTGATCGCCCACGAGTCGGCCAATATCGTCAAGCTCCAGGTCGGCGGCGGTGACGGCGAAGCCGGGATCACCATCAGCGCCAACGCGGAGGTCGGCGACCACGTCGGCCAGGTGGAGGCGGCAGTCGAAGGCGACAGCACCACGATCGCGTTCAACGCACGCTACCTTGCGGACGTGCTGACCAGCGTGACCGCGGACCAGTTCGCGCTCGAGCTCAACGGTCCGTTGTCGCCCGGTGTATTCAAGCCCATAGGCGACGACGACTACGTCCATGTCGTCATGCCCGTTCGAACGACCTCGTAGCCAGCGGAGCCGATCCGCTGCTTGAATCGATCTTCGCGCTCGACCTGCGCGGATACGCCACGCTCGAGGTCCATTTCGGCGCCGGCGCCCACTTGATCCACGGGGCGAACGCCGCGGGCAAGACCAGTCTGCTCGAGTCGATCGTCCTGCTCGGCTGGGGTCGCTCGCACCGTACGACCTCTGACGGTGAGTTGATCCGCTGGGGCCAGGACCTGGCTCGAGTCGAAGGCCGGGTCGGGGGTGACGTGCTCGAGGTTGCGATCACTCGATCCGGGGCGGACGGGAACAGCGGTCGCAAGCGCATCCGGGTGAACGAGGTCGGGCGACGGGCAGCCGCCCTTGGGCGCTACCTTCGGGTGGTCCTGTTTGCCCCCGAGGAGATGCTGCTCGTCAGCGGATCGCCGTCGCTGCGGCGGGCCGCCCTGGATGCGCTCGCCGCCGCGCGCCTGCCGGCCTACGCCGACGACCTGGCGACGTACGGGCGGACGTTGCAACAGCGGAACAGCCTGTTGCGGGCCATCCGCGAGGAACAGGCCAGCCGAGCGGAACTCCGGTTCTGGGACGCAACCTTCCTCGATACTGGCGCACGGGTCGTCGAAAGCCGTGTGCAGGTGCTCGAGGCGCTCGCCGGCCCGCTCGCCTCGGCACATCGCGAGATCGCGCCGGAGGAGGCAGCCGCGGGCGCCCTGACGCTGCGCTACGTGACGAACGCGTCGGCCCTGGCCGGCGAGTCGCCGCGTGACGCTCTCGCCCGGCGTCTGGCCGATACGGCCGACAAGGAGGTCTGGAACGGGTCGACGGTCATCGGGCCGCACCGAGACGACCTCGCGTTCGACCTCGCGGGGCGGGACCTCGCCGGCTTCGCGTCGCGCGGTCAGCAGCGGACCGCGATCCTGGCCCTCAAGCTCGCCGAGCTCGACCTGCTGACCGAGCTTGACGGTCGCCCCCCGCTGCTGCTGCTCGACGACGTCTTCAGCGAACTCGACCCAGCCCGGCGATCCCATCTCGTCCGGCGCATCGCCGAACTGCCGCAGGCGCTCGTGACGACGACGACGCCCGATGATCTGGACCCGGGGTTGCGGGCCGTCGCCCGATCATGGGAAGTGCGTGCCTACCCCGACGGTGCTCGACTCGTCGCTGGCGCGCGGGCGGCGGCTCGGTGAACACCCCGCGCAAGCGTCCGATGCGGCGTATCGGCGAGCTGATCCCCGACGCGGCGCGCGCGCTCGGGCTCGAGGACGAGCTGCGCCTGGCGCGGGCCATCGCGACGTTCGAAGCGATCGTGGCGGAGCGGGCGCCGGCCGCGGCCGGTGCGTGCCGGGTGTTGCGTCTGGAGGCGTTCGCCGTCGATGTCGAGGCCGACGCCCCGATCTTCGCGCAGGAACTGCGGATGCGGACCCCGGAACTCCTGGCGGCCTTCCGGATGGCGCCCGGCGGCGCCGGTATCCGCGATCTGCGGGTTCACGTCCGGCGCGAGAGCCGCCGCGTATAATCCCCGAACCTGCCAGCCATCTCGGGGCGTGTGCCCGCCGGTCCGGCACGGATCGTCCCGCCACCCGTCCATGAAGTACGAGAGGCCCGCATGGCCGCCCGACTCCAACTGAAACTCGGCCTCGTCGCCGAGCACGACCGTCTTGAGGACTCGCCCGACACGCTCGTCGTCGTCGAGCCGACCGTGGGTTCCGTGGCCCGTTCGAAGGGTCATCTGTACCTGCTCGTCACATCGCGGATCAGCTCGCGCCACACACTGGAGGCGACTCGGCTCGTCGCCGAGACGATCCGCAACGAGTACTACTACGACGAGTCGGCAGGGATCAGGGTCTGCCTCCAGAAAGCGATCGCGACCGCCAACAAGCGGCTCATCCACCAGGCGGACCGGCTCGGACTCAAGTCCCCGGACGGCAACGGCCCGATCGGTGTCGGTGTCGCCGTGGTCCGTGGCAACGAGATGTATGTGGCGACCCTGGGGCCCGCGGAGGCCTACCTCATCCGTCAGGCTCGTCTCTCGACCTTGCCCGACCCGCACCGCGAGCGCGGGATGCCCTCGAGCGGCCTCGAGCCCGACGTCTGGCGGGGCGAGATCACGGTCGGTGATTCGCTCGTGCTCATTTCACCGGGCATCGTGGCACGGCTCGGCGCGGACGAACTCAAGGACGCCATGCTCACGCTCCATCCCCAGTCGGCGATGGAGCACCTGCACGCGCGCTACCGGGCAGCGGACGGGTCGGGTTCGGACGGTGCCATCGCGTTCGAGGCGACCGAGGTGGCCCCGACGTCACGAGGTCGCACGCTCGTGCCGGTCCGACCCGCCGAGCCTCTGGCCGGTGCACCGGACCGCTCGCCGATCCCCCTGGCGGATAACGTGCAGGCCGCCAGCTCGGCGGTTTCGACGGTGGCCGGGAATGCCCGGGTGGCGGCCGGCGGGGCCGTCGAAGGGGTGCTCCGCCGCTTGCAGGACGTGATGCCGCGGCGCAAGCCCGCCTATCGGCGGGTGACCCCACTAGCCTCGCGTCGCGAGACCCAGCGCCGCGCCGCGCTCGCCGCCCTCGCGCTGATCGTGGTGGTCAGCGCCCTCGGCCTGTCCGTGTGGGCCTTTGGCGGGCAGAGTCCGCAGGAGGCCATCGGTTCAGTCAACGCCGGACAGGCGGCGATCGATGCCGTGAAAGCCAGCCTCCGTCAGGTGTCGGGCCCGGGTATCGATCTCATCGAGGACGATCCGGAGAGGGCGATGAAGCTGTTGACAGCGGCCTATGCGGACCTCGACAAGGCGGCGGCTGCCAAGGTAAGCACGCGGGTCATCGCCCCACTTCGGACCGATGTGATCGTCGGGCTCGATCGGCTGTATGGCGTGATCGAGGTGGCCACCTCGGACCTGTTCAACTTCCGCCCCGAGGAGGGTGCTCCCGCTTTCGACCTGACGGCCATGGTGCAGGGACCGGACGGCGCCCCGTACGTCATCGATGCCACCACCAGGACGGTGTACCGCGTGGACCTCAAGCGCAAGCGCGCCAATGCCATCGCCCGCGATGGCAAGGAGATCGGCGACACGGCCATGGGCGTGCCGATGTTCCTGGCCGTGGGCGGGCGTGACCTCCTGATCCTCGACGACAACAACGTCCTGTGGCAATGGCGACCATCGAACGACGCCGGCAAGGGCACCACGAATCGGGTAAACGTCAACGGAGCCACCCAGTGGGGCGACGACATCACCGCCATCGGGATCTACCTCAAGAGCCCGACCCAGGGCCGCTACAACCTGTATGTCGTCGACCCTTCCGAGCAGCAGATAAGGGCCTACTCCCCGGCCGCCGATGGGAGTGGATTTCCGACCCGCTCCAGCGGCTGGCTGGCGACGGCCCGCGACGTCGAGCGGATGACGTCGATGTATATCGACGGCGACATCTTCGTTACTGAAGCCGGCGTTCTCGAGCGTTTCGCGTCGGGCCGGAACGACGGCTGGGAGACGGATCCGCCCGGTGATGCGTTATTGCGCGATGCTCCGAAGGTCATCTTCAGCGCGGGGGTCGGCGAACGCCGCCAGGGCACCATCTATGCGTACGATCAGGCGAACGCCCGGCTGGTGGCATACGACAAGGCCAATGGTTCGTACGTCGGGCAGTATCGGTTGGCGTCCGGCGCCGATTCGTGGGCTGACCTGCGCGCGCTGTACGTCCTGCCGGGTGTCGAGGACGCCCCGTCGATGGTGGTGTGGCTATCCGGCACCGGCGTGCACCAGGCGATCCTGGTCGCTGCACCGGACACGGATGGGGCGTCACCCGCGCCCTCGGCCCCCGCGACGTCGTCGGCCCCGTCCGGCGCTGCCTCGGCCGTTCCGTCGGTCGCACCCTAGCACCGTGCCGATCAGCCACGGCTCGTGATCCCGCTCCGCGACGCGAACCCTACTCGGCGCACGCCGATCATGACCCTCGCCCTGATCGTGGCCTGTTTCGTCGTGTTTGCGTACCAGCTGGGTCGACTGGCCAGCGCCGGGATGGACGGCCTGGATGGGTTCGTCACCGAATGGGGCGTCGTGCCGGCGGAGCTCGTCGAGGCCTGGGCACCCGCCGAGGTCCTGACCCTGATCAGCAGCCAGTTCCTCCACGGCGGCTGGCTCCACCTGCTGGGCAACATGCTGTTCCTGTGGATCTTCGGTAACAACATCGAGGACCGCTTCGGCCGACTTCGATTCCTCCTGTTCTACCTCGCCGGCGGGATCGCCGCGGGACTGGCCCAGGTCGCCATCGATCCGGAGTCGACGATCCCGACGGTCGGGGCATCGGGGGCCATCGCGGCGACCCTCGGGGCGTACCTCGTGCTGTACCCCCGGGCGCGCATCACGTCGCTCGTCTTCCTCGGGTTCTTCTACCAGCTCATCAACGTCCCGGCGATCATCGTGCTCGCCTTCTGGTTCGTCCTCCAGCTCGTGGACGGGGTCACGTCGCTGGGCGTCGCCGAGACAGGCGGCGGCGTGGCTTTCTTCGCCCACATCGGCGGGTTCGTGTTCGGCGCCCTGATCGCCCTGATCGTGGCCGCTCGCTCCCGCCGGTCGGGTGCGAGTCAGGCGCGACCAGTCGAGCCGGCACGCATGGGATAATCCGGGCCATGAGCGACGAGCTGATCGAGATGGTCGTCGAGAGCGTCCGGGTCCACATGCTCTCCAGCCGCCACGTCGTCATCCTCAAGGAGAGCGGCCGCGAGCGTTATCTGCCGATATGGATCGGTCCTTGGGAAGCCAGCGCGATCGCCATGCGACTGCAGGGCCTGACGCCCGAGCGTCCCCTCACGCACGACCTGTTCGCGAGCACCCTTGAGTCGCTCGAGGCGCGCGTCGCGCGCGTGGTGATCTCTGACCTTGTCGGTGGCGAGACCTTCCACGCCCGCCTGTTCGTGGAGCGCGATGGTCACATCGGCGAGATCGACGCCCGCCCGTCGGACGCCCTGGCACTCGCTGTGCGGGTGGGAGCCCCGATATTCGTCGCCCCGTCCGTGCTGGACCAGGCGGCGCTCGGGGCCGATGGCGGACTGGGCGACGATGGGGAGGGCGGGTCCGCGCTCGAGTCGACCGGGGATCGGCCGGCCGACCCACGTCTCGAGATGTTCCGCGATTTCGTGAACTCGCTGGACGTGGACCCAGACAACGAGGGGCGCGCCTCCTGAGTCGCCTACGTCGGCGGGCCGCCGAGGACCGGCCGTCCGCGACGGAGCCCGCGAGCGCGGCTCACCCACATGTGCAGCCTGAGCCTCCAGAAGTCGCGCACCGCGCGGAGGATGACCTGGGGCTTCGCGCCTGTCGGGGAACCGGCCGTGCGCGCATAGTGGGGCACGCCCACTTCCACCACGGAACGGCCTGAGGCGCGCAACTTGATCAGCAGCTCGGCTGAGAAGAATGCGCCCTCCGACTCCACGCGAAGGCCCTCCAGCGCCGCACGGCGAACGAGCTTGCTGGCACAGTCGACATCCGTGACCCGGAGGCCGAAGAAGATCCGATTTGCCAGTCGGTACACCCGGGCGTAGATGATCCGGATGATCGGGTCTGCCCGCTTGATCCGAAAGCCGACCACGACGTCAGGGGCGTCGGCCGCGTCGAGGCGGGCCGTCAGGAGAGCGAGATCCGCCACCCGAAACTGGCGGTCGCCGTCGGTGAAGGCCACGAGGTCGTAGCGAGCGGCCGTGAAACCGGATCGCAGGGCCGCCCCGTAGCCAAGGTTGGTGCGGTGATGGACTGCACGGACGACCCCGGGATGACGTGCGGTCAGCTCGTCCGCGATCTCTCGCGTCCGGTCGTGCGAACCGTCGTTGACGGCGATGATCTCGAAGGTCACGGCGATCGACGGCAGGATCTCGAGCGCCTCCTCGACCAGCCCCTCGAGGTTGGCCTCCTCGTTGTGGGCCGGGAAGAAATACGACAAGTGGGCCACCCGGGCAGGGGTAATGACCGTCATGACCCTGCTCCTCGGCGGCCCACGACGCGGGTCAACGCGCCGGCATCCGGGCCCAGGAGATGGTCGAGCTCGTAGCGCTGAGCGAGCGCGAGGATCTCCTCGGGATCCACGCGGATCACGTAGACAGGCCGGTCCGGCAGGTTGGCATCGATCACGTCGTTGATGGCTCCAAGGTTCCGGTCGAGGCGAGTCCGGTCGTCGATGACATCGATGTCCGGCCGCCGTTCCTCGACATGCTGTGCATACCATAACGGGGTCGAGAAGCTCCACCAGCTCACGATGACCGCGCCTGGTTCCATGGCCTCGAGGGCCTGGTCCACCCAGACCCGGGCGGCGATATCGCGGCTGCGGTCGACGGCGGCGTAGCGTGCGTCGATGGTCAGCGCTGTGGGAACCAGGAGGCTGGCCGCGAGCCCGAGGGCGAGCACCGGGTCTGGACGTGGGCTTGGGCGGCGCCCGGCGTCACGGGAATGGTCGAGGTCGCTCAGGCTGCCGGGATCCGCCGTCGGTGGAGGTGGATCGGTCGTGGCACCGATGGCCGTCGCGATAACGCCGGCTCCGATCGCGATCCAGGTCCAGGCGATGAGCGCCGGACCCAGGTAGTAGCGCTCGATCTCGGCATTGACGTAGGACGCGGCGAAGAAACAGGTGATCGCCGCCGCCAGTCCGGACAGGAGGGCGTAGCGCGGCCGCCGCAAGGCCGTGGCGATGAATCCAAGCGGGATCAGGACGGCAAGTGGGCCGAACGCATCGGCCGACCGGTCCAGGAGGGCCGCGGCCTTGGCCGGCAGATCGCTGAACGGCCCGGTGACACTGCCGCGGAACTGTTCGGCGAGGGCGACGTACCAGAATCCGTCCCACGTCTCGGGGCGGCCGTAGACGAGCGGCGCGCGGAAGGGACCGGCCCGCAACGGCAGCTCGAGGAAGACGGCAACCACCACGATCGCGAGGGTTCCGATACAGGTCGCCACGAGACGCGGCCGACGGACGATGCGGATGTCCGCGGCGAGCACGAACAGGCCCACGGCCGGCGCGAGCAGCAGGGTCAGCGAATGGTTGCCCACGGCCAGGCCGAAGATCGCCGCGGCGGCGACGAGGTACCGGTCGCCCCGGTCCATGCCGTTGGCCCTGACCCGGCCCTCCCAGGCGACAAGCACCCGGAACAGAAGCGCGACCAACGCGAGATGGAGCGCGTGCGCTTCGGCCTGGGTGCCGATGGACCAGACGATCTCGGTGAAGGCGAGGCCGAGCCCGGCGAGGACCCCGAGCGCCACCGAGCGGGTCAGCGCTCGAACGAGGTCCACGGTGACGGCTGCGGCGACGGCCACGCACAGACCGGCGAACAGGTTCATCCGGAAGGCGGGCTCACCGAGCGGGGTCAGGGCGAGGTTGGCCAGCCATCCGAGCAGGACATAGGTCGGGAAGCCAGTCGGGTGAGCCGTACCCAGGACTGGTGCCACCGTCTGCAGTTCGGCGGTGTCCCAGTATCCGAGTCCCGGCAGCATGGCGACCCGCGCGGCTGCCAGGGCCGCGACGCCGACGCCGAGAGCCGGCAGCCAGCGGACCACGGATGCGGCGCTCACCATCCGAGCAGCCGGCCCCAGACGACGCCCCAGGCATTGACCGCGATCGAGACGACCACGATGCCCACGGCGAGTGGCATCGCCCAGGCGCCCCTCCGCGCGGACCCGATCAGGCTCGCGAATCCGAGTGCCACGAGCGGCAGCGCGAACGGCAACGCGTCGTTCACGAATCGATAGCCGAACTGGACCCAGCCCTGGCTGAAGTGCATGAGGTTGACCACGACGATGAGCAGGACCGCGAGCGCGGCTCCGGAGATCAGCCGACTCCGGCCGTAGCGGCGCAGCGCGGGGAGCAGCAGCAGAAACGCCGGGCTGGTCAGGAGCACGCTCATCCCGGTGTCGCGCGGGAGCGCCAGCGGGCAATCGATATCGAACAAGCCGCGCCGGTCTTCGCTCCCGGTGCACAGTGGCTGATCGATCGTGCCCAGCGTATCGCGCAGCCGGTCTGGCAGGATCTCCGGGGTCGAGAGGAACATGATCCGAAGATTCTGCGGCAGGTAGCGTGGATCCTCGACAGACCAGTCCGGCTGGTAGCCGAGCCCGGTATAGGCGCGCGCCTCGAGCTGGTACAGATGGTCGTAGGCCGGATGGAACACCTGGCCGGTCGAAGCCACGTTGAATGCGAGCAGGCTCGCGACCGGTATGACCGCGCCGAGGCCCGCGGACCAGCTCCGGCGCCACCACGACCCACCGGCCCCGACGAGCATGAACAGCGGGGCCGCGAAGATGACCGTCAACCGGGCGGTGCAGGCCAGGCCGAACAGCAGCCCGATCACGAACTGTCGAGGGTCGATCGCAAGGCTCAGGCGACGGCTGGCAGGACCGGCCGCGCCATCCGCCTCGTCTGCGCAGTGATCGTCGTCGGGGATCGGTTCGTCGTTCGCGGCGGCGGGATCCGCGTCTAGGGCCAGACCGACGGCCAACAGGGCCAGACCGACGGCCACGATATGGGCCTGGTACCACGTCGTTGAGAGCTGGGCCGTGTACCAGAAGACCGTCCCGAAGGCGAAAAAGATCGTCGTCCACAGGCGAACCACCCCCGGGATCCGCAGCCGGCCGAGCATCCACCAGCACGCCGCCACGTCCAGTGCCGCGACCAGCGTGAAGATGCGCTGGTCATCCGTGGTCAGGCCCCACACCGCCACGAACGGGACCAGTATCAGTGCGGGCAGGGGCGGGAACGGGATGAGACCACGCGGCACGCCGTCCACGGAGGCCGCCACGGGAAGGACGTCCTGGAAGAACGCGTTGCCGGGCTGGCCGGGCGCGCTCGGTACCGGGTAGCGGATGGCCGCATGACCCTCGAGGAACGCCGCGGCCTGCCACACGAAATGATCGTAATAGCGCTCGACGTGGGTCGCGCCATATACGCCGAACGCGACGATGGCCAGCAGCACGCCTGCCACGATGGCCGACCGGCGCCGCGCTGCGCCGTGCTGCGACGGTGTCCTGCCCGCCGCGAGGAGGCTCTGGTCCACCCTGTGCTACGCTCCGATTCACCTTCCACCGCTCGTGCAGGAGCCGCTTTCCCGGTGACTGGCCCCGTTTCCGGTGGGTACGAGCGAGGCCCGGGAGCGCCAACTCGGTCGACCGGGACGCAGGGGACCGTCGGCGCGATCCTGATGGTCCTCGCGCTCGGACTCGCCCTTCGCCTCATTCTTGCATACCTGCTGCCGGGGTCCGGGTTCGAGTCGGACCTGATCTCGTTCCGGTTCTGGGCGTCCGATCTCGCCACGAACGGGCTGGCCGGCTTCTACGAACGCGACTTCTTCCTCGACTACACGCCTGGCTACATGTACGTGCTGTGGCTCGTCGGGACCATCGGCAACGCCGTGGGCGGCATCGGCGATCTGATCAAGGTCCCACCGATCCTTGCCGACGTCGCCCTGGGCTACCTCACGTGGTCGATGGTCCGCGAACTTGGCGGTCGGGAGCGTCTCGCGCTGCTCGCTGCGGCTATCGTCGTCGTCAACCCGGTGCTCTGGTTCGATAGCGTGGTGTGGGGCCAGGTCGACTCGTTCGGGGTCGTGTTCCTCCTGTTGGGCCTGCGCGCCCTGTGGCGCGATCAGCCGGAACGTGCCGCGATATACACGGTCATCGCCGCCGTGATCAAGCCGCAGTTGGGCATCCTTGCGTTCCTGCTCGCCGTCGTCACGGTTCGTCGCGCTCTCTGGCCGGTGCGTGGTGGGTCCGTCGGTGGCGGGTCGCTCGATGGGAACACGGGCTCCGACCCGGCGTGGCCGGACCGGCTGCGTACCTGGACGACCGGCAATCCCTTGCGGATCCTGACCACCGGACTTGCGGGATACGTGACGGCGGTCGTGCTGTGTCTGCCGTTCGGGCTGTCCGTTCCGGGCGGCCTGATCGAGCAGGTCCTGCGTGCCGCCGGCGGCTATGAGTACGTCTCGGTCAACGCCTACAACCTGTGGGCGATCGTGCCGGGCGATCTGGGCCACAGCCTGGCCAACGCCGGCCTGTGGGTGTGCGACGCACCGTGGGTGCCGGCCGAGAAGTGCGGGGCAGGGTACGCGCTGTTCGGGGTGGTGCCGGCGGCGGCCGTGGGCACCGCGCTCTTCGCCGTGACGGCCATGGCGGCGCTATGGATCGCGGCGCGGCATCCGGACCGGATGACCCTGCTGGTCGCGTTGGCCGTGCTGGCGTTGGCATTCTACGCAGCACCCACGCGCGTCCACGAACGCTACGGCTTTCCGTTCTTCGCACTCGGTGCGATCCTGCTCGCGGTCTCGCCGCGCTGGCGGGTGGCGTATGTCGTCCTGTCGATCGCCACGTTCGCGAACCTGTACGTGGTCCTGACCACGCTGTACCCACCAAAGGATCAGGCGCTCAATCCCGTCCGCGACTGGCTCGGGATCGGCGAGTTCATCCGATCTGAAGCAGGCGTGACGGCCATCGCGGTGATGCACACGGCCGGCTTCGTGTGGGCCGTGTTCCAATTGCGTGCCGGTGCGCGCGAGCGGCTGGCCGAGGAGTTGAGCGAGGCGCGGCTGTCACCGTCGCCCCCACCGGTGCCCGTGCCCGCGGGACGGACGAAACCCGGCGGCCCGGAGTCGACCTGGAACCCGGCCGGCACGTCCGCCTCCCTCGCCGAGGCCGGGGTCATGGCGGCCACCTGGACCGCCCGGCGCTCATGGTCCGAGACCGGTCCGATCGGCTGGATCCGCGACCGCCTCGACGAACGCCCGATCCGCGCCGACCGGACAAGGGCACTCGTCGGTGAGCGTGGCGGCCGACTCGACCGGGTCGACGCCTGGATCCTGCTGGCCCTGGTCCTGGCGACCTTTGGCATGCGCACGTTCCGGCTCGAGGAGCCCTACCAGATGCATTTCGACGAGGTCTACCACGCCCGGACCGCCACCGAGTTCCTGCAGGCCTGGCGCTACGGCGAGTCGCATGACATCTACGAGTGGACCCACCCGCATCTGGCCAAGTACGCGATGGCCGGCGGCCTCGTGCTGTGGGGAGAGGACGACGTCAGCGCCACGAGCGATCTCGGCGTGCCGATCCGGGCCGCCGCCATCGAGCACCGCCGCGAGGACGCCCTGACCGGTGGTCGGGCCGGGGAGCGGTTGCATCTGGCGACCGGCGCTGCGATCCGGACCGAGGATCTGCGCACCCGCCGCACCATCGGCGTTGTGCCCGCGCCTGGCTCATCGGCGCTGACCATCGACGACGACACAAATCAGCTGTACGCGGGCTTCGATGACGGGACGATCGCGACCGTGGACCTCACGCTCATCGGTCTTGACGGCGTGGATGCCGGGATCGAGCCGATCCCGCTGATCACCCTCGATCATCCGATCGTGCACCTGCTGCTGACCGAGGACGGGGCGACCATCCTGGCCGCCTCGGACGAGCGGCTGACCGCCATCGACCTCGAGACGGCCGCGGTCCTCGACACCGTCGACCTGCCGGAGATCGCCGACTTGTCCCTGGCCGGGACCGGTGCCTCCATCGTCGCCAGCTCGGACGCGGTCGCCGATCCAGCGGCCCTCGCCGCCACCCTGGTCGAGTTGATCGGTGGCGATGCCATCGATTACGAGACGCGCCTCGCCGATGCCTCGCCGGGCGCGTCGGTCGTGCTGGGCTCGCCGGGCGATGCGGCGACGCGGACCAAGGTCGAGGACGCCATCGCGGACGGCCGACTCGCCGGCGTCGAGATCGTCGACCTGCCGCGCGTCGCGGTGGCCACGGCGGACGGCGTGACGTTCATCGATCCCTCGACGGCCGGTGTCACGAGCTCGCTCGCGATGGACGGCGGCGCTCGAGGGTTGGCGCTCATCACAGGCATCGACGACCCGAAGCTGTATGTCACGACGGGCACGCCCACGGAGGCCGCCTACGAGGTGGTCGTTGTGGGCGGCGACGGCGCCAAGGACGGCCCGGACAGCGTCGGCCGCCATCCGCTGCCGGGTCCTGGTACACGGGTCGCCTACGACGACGCCACCCAGCAGGTCCACGTGCTCGGCCGCGCACCGGCTGGTGACGGGTGGACCGTCTACGTCATCGAGCCGCATGGCAACGCTGTGTATGCCGATGCGGCCCTGCCGCCCGCGATGGTTCCCGCGGCATGGGCGATGGACGTCGAGGCGGACTATCCGGCCACGGACCGCCAGCAACTCCTCGTGTTTGGCGCGGATGGGCAGGCAGCCTCCATCGAGGTCGGGTCACACGCGTTCGCGTGGCGCCTGCCAGGGGTCATTGCCTCGGTGCTGATGGCGGCCTGCCTGTACCTGCTTGCCCGGATCCTGTTCCGGCGCCGGCTTGTCGCCGGGCTCGTGGCTGTGTTCGTCGCGCTCGACGGGATGCTGTTCGTCCAGTCCCGGATCGGCATGAACGA
>JANOIS010000104.1:0-2740 GCA_031407755.1 Chloroflexota bacterium
GGGCAACCGGTCAGTCGCGGAAGGCCCGCGAGGACTTGGTTCGTTCCTCTTTCGAGGGCTTGGGCTCGCGTCCCGGACGAGGCGGTCGAGGCGCCGTCCCGGGGGCCATCGGCGGGGGCGGGGCGAGCGGGCCACGCGCCCGGGCGGCGGTGACGGCCGTCGCAAAGGACTTGGCCACATCGGGCGTCAGGCTCCCGAGCCAGGCGGCCTCGATCTCCTTGACGCGGGCCGTTTCCGTTGTTCGTCGTTCGCGCTCGGCGCGGGAATGTTTGGTCATCGTCGCCTCAAGCAGGGTGGTGTCGGCCGATCGGCAGAACGTGCAGTGTACGCTCGTTCAGGGGACGACCGGTCGGGTCGCCCGCAGCGAGAACATCAAGGGCAGTTCACCGCGGTCGGGTGGGAGCACGAATCGACCACTCCCGGGCGCCGCTTCGACGAGGAAATCCACGCCCCAGTCGAGGTACGGATGCTCCGCCAGGGACTCGATCCGCAGGCCGGAATCGATCAGCGCGCTGACGATCTCACCCAGACCGTGGTCCCAGCCGTGCGCCTTCTGCTCACCGACATCGGCGGTCGGGTCCGCGTACGAGCCCTTGACATCGAACACCAGCGGTTTGGGGTGCTCCCAGTACGGGTACCTCAGGCGAAGTTCGCCCGGCTCGATGCCCTCATCCTCGAAGACCTGGGCGGCGGGATGGATCTCGGTGATGAAGAACGTCCCGCCGGGCGCCAGAAAGTGCGCGACGACCGTGGCCCAGCCGCGGATATCGGGCAGCCACTCGAGCACGCCACGCGACGTGTAGACGATGTCGAACTGACCACCGAGCTTGTCCGGCAGGTCATAGATGTTCGATTCTACGAATCGAGCGTCATCGATGCCGATATCGGTGGCGATCTCGCGCGCCAGGCGGATGGCCTCGGCCGAGAAATCGGTGCCGGTGACGTGCGCCCCGAGTCGCGCCCACGACAGGGTGTCGATGCCGAAATGGCACTGGAGGTGGAGCAGGGTCCGGCCGCGCACATCGCCGATCGCCGCGATCTCCTCGTCCCGCAATCGGACGCCCCCTCGGCGGAAACCTGCCAGATCATAGAACTCGCCCTCGGCATGGACGGCTGTCCAGGCTGCCCACAGTCGCTGGTTGGCTGCGAACGATTCGGCGTGGTCCGGGTCTGTCGGCATCAGAGTGACCAGATGAAGATGACATCCGGAGCCCGGTCCGCCTGCCGGCAGAAGCGCACGAGATCGGCGGTCAGTTCGCGGATCCAGGGCTTTTCCTCGCTCGGAAGGGCGCCCAACTCACCCTCGAGACAATCGATCCACTGACCCGCGATGGCGTCCAGGCTACGATCCGAGATCAGCGCCACGGCCGTGACCCAGGCCGGATCGACCCGCTCGATGGCGATATCCGAGCCGGCGTTCGAGAGGCTCGCGTCGCCGCCGCCGAGCTCGATCCGGGCGTCGATGAAATCGGTCGGGTCGACCTGCTCGGTCGACGTGCGGACCGCCTCGGCGAACAGATCCAGCCAGGTCGGATCAAGCCCGCCGCTCAGGGACAGATAGGCGTCGAACCGATCGAGATCGCGGAGGGAGCCGCCGTCACCCGTGCCGATCGCAACCAGGATCTCACGAAGGTCGCCGGCGACAAGCTCCATGCGCGATCCCATCTCGTCGTCCGACTCAGGCTCAGCCGCGGTAGCCGGCATCGCGGAGGAGGCCGGGCAGTTCGGTCGGGGAGCCCGCGACGCGGAATCCCGCAGCCTCGAGCGCCGCCACCTTGGATGCCGCGGTTCCGGAACCGCCCGAGATGATCGCGCCGGCGTGGCCCATGCGCTTGCCCTCGGGGGCGGTGCGCCCCGCGATGAAGGCGACCCTGGGTACGTCCGTGAGGTGCTCCGCAGCCCACGCCGCCGCCGCCTCCTCGGCCGCTCCGCCGATCTCGCCGATCAGGACGATCGCATCCGTCTCGTCGTCCGCCGCGAACAGTCGGAGCACGTCGAGGAAGGTCGTGCCGATGATCGGATCGCCACCGATGCCGACACAGGTCGACTGCCCGAGGCCGGCGTCCGTCATCGCCTGGACGGCTTCGTAGGTCAGCGTTCCCGATCGCGACACGACACCGACGCGGCCCTCGCGGTGGATCGAGCCCGGGATGATCCCGACCTTGGCCCGTCCGGGGGACGTGGCGCCGGGGCAGTTCGGCCCGATAAGGCGGGCCCCGTGGACACGGACCATCTCGACGGCAGGGATCATGTCCAGGGCCGGGATGCCCTCGGTGATGCAGAAGATCGTGGCGATACCCGCAACGGCCGCCTCCATCACGGCATCCGGGGCGCCGGCTGCGGGCACGAAGATCAACGAGGTGTTGGCGCCGGTCTCGAGGACGGCCTCGGCCACCGTATCGAAGACGGGAACGCTGCCATCTAGTGCGGTCTGGCCGCCCTTGCCCGGTGTGACACCGGCGACGACGTTGGTGCCGTATGCCCGGGACGCGCCGGCATGGAAGGCACCTTCGCGGCCGGTGATGCCCTGGACGACGAGGCGCGTGTCCCGTCCGACGAGGATGCTCATGCGCTCATCCCAGCGGCGAGTGAGGCCTCTACGGCCTTGGCCGCAGCTTCATCGAGCGATGCCGCCGTCTGGAAGCGGGCCTCCTGCAGGAGTGCGGCGGCCTCGGCGGCGTTGGTGCCGACGATGCGCACGATCATCGGTACGTCGCGGCTCTGCTGGGCGCGCGCCTCG
>JANOIS010000124.1:0-8128 GCA_031407755.1 Chloroflexota bacterium
GTGACGCGCTGGTCAGGGTAGCACCGGCTCCGGCTGGACGGCAACCCCCTGGGTGCGGCCTGTCGTCGGCCAGTGAAAGTGTCACCCGTTAAGCGGCCAGTGACTTTGTCACCCTCGATCACATGGAAACGAGGGAGACGATCACCTTGGACGCCCGAGCGCAGCACCGCCTGTACGTCCTCAACCATGTCCTGACCGGGGGACTCACGGCCGAGGAGGCGGCCCGGATCCTCGAGCTGTCGATCCGCCAGGTCCGTCGGTTGCTCCGACGCTACCGCGCCGACGGCTCGGCCGGCCTGGTCCACGGCAACCGTGCCCGAACCCCGGCCCACTGCATCCCCGACCCGATCCGCGACCGGCTCGTCGAGCTGGCCACGACGACGTACGCCGGGGTCAACCACACCCACCTGGCCGAGTTGCTCGCCGAACGCGAGGGGATCGTCGTCGCCCCCCGGACGCTCCGGCGGATCCTCGCCGAGGCTTCGGTCCGGCCCGTCCGGACCCGCCGCCCGCCGCGTCACCGCAGCCGCCGCGAGCGGATGCCGCGCGAGGGCCAGCTCCTCCAGGTCGACGGCAGCCGGCATCGCTGGTTCGGGCCCGACCTACCGTTCGCGACGCTGGTGGCCGGCATCGACGACGCGACGAGCCGGGTGACCGGCGGGACGTTCCGCGCCGCGGAGGATGCCGCCGGCTACTTCACGGCCTTCGCCCAGACGGCCGATCACCACGGGCTGCCGGGCGCCGTCTACTCGGACCGCCACGGGATCTTCCTGCGCGAGCCCGGCCGAGCGCCGACGCTCGCCGAGCAGCTCACCGGCAAGCGCAGCCTGACCCAGGTCGGACGGGCCCTCGACGAGGCCGGCATCGGCTGGATCGGGGCCCACTCGGCCCAGGCCAAGGGTCGGGTGCGAGCGACTGTGGGGGACGCTCCAGCAAGGACCCGCTCAGGTGGTAGCTCGCTGAGCGGCCTCAGTGTAAGTAGATCCACCTTGCGACAGAAGGCACTCCACTGATATTGATCGCGAACATCATGTAGTAGCCCTGTTGAGCGAGCGAGTGGGGGTGGCCCCCATGCGGCGCCGTCAGCATCAAGCGGGTCGGGTTCGCGTGGTCGTGGATGTAGGGCATCTCCAATACCTTCTGCTCGGTGTCCGTCTCGTGCGTCACGGCCATGGGCCTCACCAGGACCACTTTGACGATCGAGGGGGCGTCGGGCGACTCGATCGTGAAGCTCTGTCCGTGGTGGACCAACGGCGGAGCGGCGGAGATCACGGGCCTCGCTCCTCCGAACAGATACGGCGGGCTATAGATCTCGATCGAGGCGTTGTTCCATCCCGCCATCGCGACCTTGCCCGACGGCAAGAGCAGGGCGACCGAGTGATAGTCCCTGATCGATGGCAGCGCCGCCATCCCGGACCAGGTATTTGTCTGTGGATCGAACGTCGCACACGGAGAGTTGGCCCGTGAGATCCCGCCGGCGACGAACACTTTGCCATCGGGCAGGAGAACTGCGCTCGAGAGGCTTCGATGTTCACCGTCGGGGAACGGCAGCGGGGCTCCCCAGTTGGCGACAGGAGAGAGCGACGTCACGTCGATGATCTCGTAGGTGTTGTTGGTGGAAGGATCTGCGCCGCCCAGAACAAGGACGCGGACGTATGGAGCCGTATTGGCCAGAAGCATCACGGACATGCCTTTGGTCCGGTCAGGCCGGGAGGCCGTCACCGGTGCTACGTCGGTCCATACTCCGGTGTCGCTGCCGGTGAAGGAGAAGTACGACGACTGATCGTCGCCTGTAAAAGGACCTCCGCCAGGGCCGGCGCTTGCCCATCCAGTCCTGGAGTAAAAGACGCTGTGATTTGGGAGCAGGTGCAGCCCCGGGTACAGGTTGGGGAAAGGCTTGATGTCGCCTGCTGTGACCTCTCTGAAGCTGTCCGACGCCTCGTCGTAGATCTCCATATCGCCAGCGCCGTGGCCGCATGTAACAAGGATCTCGTGGCTCCCTCCTAGCCGTTGGTCACCCATCGTCAGGACGGTCGGGTACCAACGGTTATGGGCCATGCCGCCAGCCGTCCGGGACCACGACTTTGCCACCGGATCGAACTTGTAACCCCAGGCCGCCAGGGAATGGGGTCCGTAACCTCCGCCGCCGACCGCCAGTAGCCGTCCATCCGAGAGGAAGGAGTGACCACTACAGAGCACCGAGTATCCCGAGGCGGCGTTCGGGATCTGCTGTGGTTGGTTGATCGGGTCTTCGAACGTCGAGGCTGTGGCGTTCTCCGGGTCCCAGAGCAGCGTCGCTTCATCTGCGGTGATAAACAGGACCTGGCCGGTGTGCATCAGTGCCGCGTGGACCACCCCGTCGTACGTGCCCGCGCCTCTTCGAGGGATGCCTTGGGGAAATACCGACCAACTCCCGTAGAACATGTGGCCGAAGTGGCGAAACAGGATCTCCAGATGGCGACGGTCGAACGCGCGGAGGAGCTGGACTTCCTTCAGGTTCCTGAAGCCGAGCGGGAATTCCTCATCTCTGTATTCGATGATCTTCTTCGCGATATCCAGATCAAGGATCGGGTCTCTTTCGACCTTCCCAAGCTCGGGGTTGTCCTCGTGGAATTGGTCTCCTTCGGCGATGACCTTCGCCCTTTCATAGGCGAGGTCCTCAGGAACCACGGCTTCGTTCAGGAATCTCAGGATCCTGCGGTGCGTTGCGGTATCGAGCTTTGGCGGTTGGACGGCCTTCTTCCGAGCCGTGGTCCCCTTCGTTTCCATTTCTTGCTCCCATGCTGTCGCCGCGAGGAGAACGACGCTTACGGCCGACTGGACCGGGGCTACGCCTCCTCGATCCGGTACCAGAGTTGCCAGTCGCCGACGTTCTCCGGGTCCCGCGTCTGGTCGCTGGGCTTGTACTCGCCGAGCCACTTCTTCGGATCGCCCTCGAAGTGCCTTCGGTAATGGCACGTCCGTTCGTGCTCCTCAGGCTCGGCGCTGAAGATCTCGACCGTCAGGTCCTCGGCCACCGCCCCGCGGAAGACTGCCCGCCCGATCCGGACGATGTCGCCATGTGGTCCCGGAACTGGATATGCGCCGGATGCCGGAAGCGGCGTCGTCGCGCCGGCCCCCCCTCCCTCCGCACTCGTTACCCGGGCGATCAGGCTGACCTGACCGGACCCGTGGACCAGCGGACCATCCGGATCGAGCACCCGGATTCGGTCGATGATCACGCGCGCACGGATCGCCTCATGGTCGCCACCGTCCGTTGGTTCGGCGCACTCATCAGCCGCCTCCGCGGTAAGGCCGCGGACTCGCCCGCGGAGGTACTCGACCTGTCGCGCCAGGATCGGGTGCCACCGGTTCGAGGCCGGCGTCAGCTTGAGGCGCTCCTCGAAGACGTCGAGGATCCGCGCCTCTCGCGCCCAGATGGCGGCGGCCTTGCTGACCGGGATCATCAACTGGAACGCGCCGACCACCATCCCGATCGGACTGCGTACCTGCAGGACGTCGATCGTGAAGATCTGTCCCGTCTTGATCCCATCCGGCAGGCGGATCGTGAGCAGCCCGGCGAGCCGCTCGGCGCCGAGATTCGGGATCGGCAGGTGGGTCACGCCCTCCGGGGTCAGCCGGAGCGTGTGGTTATCGACACTGCGGACGGTCCGAGGGGCGCTCCGGAGCATGCGGAGGATAGTCACGTAGTCGACATCGAGTCCAGGCAGGAAGATCTCGACATCGCTATCCGGCGGCAGGTTGTTCCAGAAGATCAGCAGCTCGTCGAAGCCCGTGTGCCGCCAGTTCGGCCCCTTGCCTTGCTGCTCGGTGACCAGCGCGGCCTGGCGGACCAGCTCAGCCGCGGCCCCACGGTGTATTGGCGCGCCGGTACCGAGGTCGACGATTCCCTTTCTGAACGCAGCGCCGTCATCCGCGTCGAGAACGGCATCCACGTTCCGCCGCGCCGCCCTCGCGATCGTGACGCGCTCGGCATGCTCCTGGAGGCGGATCTGTTCGTCCACGGCCGCGCGCTCGCGCCGGTTCGGGAGGACGATGTCAAAACTGTGCTGGACCGTGTGGGTCGCGTCGCTTCCCGGGTTATCGGTCTCAATGATCAGCAGATTGCGCTGGGCGAGGTTGTCGGACGTACCCGGGTTCGAGTTGGCGTCGGTCGGGTCCCCGGTATATAAGATCTCGGCCACCATGCACTGGTGCTGACCGTGCAGGATGTTACGGATCGACACGCACTCGGCTGACAGGAATGGGCCGTTGTCTGCTGGGGCCTGTGGATAGCGCGGCGTGTCCGCGTTGATGTCGAGGTAGGCGCCGAAGTAGCGGACGGTCTCTCCGCCGGGTGGCGTGATCGCGAACGGTTGGACGTTCGGAGCATCGGGTTGCGTATCCATCGAGGCGGACCCGGTTTGGCCGGCTCGCGTCTCTACTCGCGGGGCGGCGAAGAAGGGGATCGAAACGATCTCCGCGCCCGGACTGGTTCGCCCAAGGAGAGCGATCGGAGATGCACCCGTCGACGTCGGATAGCCGGTCGAGTTGAATGTGAGGTTGCTAAGCGCCGTTGTGAACAGCCGGAAGAACACGCGCACGTCGGAGACCGGGACCTGCGTTCTCACACGGACCCTGGCGAGGGCGAAGTTGTAGACGCTCGTGCCGTTGACCTGCGGGGCCAACTCGAGCTGCGCCTGGCCCTGGTCGGCCGGGATGCCCTCGAAGTTCTGCGTCCCCGCATTGAACTCGCCGATGACGTCGGTGATGTACTGGCTGGGCCCACCAGAAGCGGCCACAGAATGGCCGAACTTCGTGTCCGGCTGGCGAACGGAGAAGACCCGAGTGTCGATGCTCAGCCAGTGCGGGTTGTCGTCCCGGATGTCGATCATGTAGGGGTTGGCGTCGCGGAAGAGCTTGATCTGGGCGCTGAAGACGTCGCTTACGACGTTGCCCGATCGGTCGCGGGCGGTGATCCGGAGCCGCGCGAATCGCGGCGTGGCGCCTGGGGCCGGCAGGAGCGCAGAGACGGCCGCGACGTCGACGATCGCGAGGTAGCGGAAGAGGACCCGCTGCGAGGCGTTCTCATGGAGCGTCGGTTGCTCCTTGAAAAGGTCGGTGAAGGCGACCGAGAACCAGTTGACCGCGGTCCCGCCCTCATCGACCACCTGGACAGTTGGGGTGACAGTGCCATCGGCGAAGATCCCCGAAACGGTGGTGTTAGCCGGGTTGGCGTACTGGGGCAGGATGCTGCTCGCGCTCAACGCTGATGGCGGTTCGGGAGGGTCCTGCACGACGACGAAGAACGCGTTGGCGAACACGCTCTGGGCGGCCCCGTTGGCATTGATCACAACCTCGTCGACCGAGAAGGCGCTCCGGTTCAGGAGGGTCGTGACGAGCGGTGATCGAGCCTCTTGCACCAGGACCACGTCGATATGCAGCTCGTGGTCGAATTCGTCGTTCGTCGCATCGGTCGCGGTGCTACCAGGGACGTTGCCGACGGGCACGAGGCGCCCGGTCAGGCGGATTCGACCATTCTTGAAGCCGACGCCACCGCCCGGGAGGTTCTGGTGGGCGAAGGCACCTTCACCGACACCGTCGAGACCAGTGAACTGGATCTGGACGGCTGCCGAGTCCACGTTCTGGACGACCGGGTTCACCGAGATCGGCGTCGCGGCCAGGCTCGCGACCGGCGCGACGTCCGAGCTGTCGCGGAACACGGCTGCCGTGACCGCTAGGTTGACCTGGCGACCGTAGGTCTCGGGCCGGACGTTGTAGCGCAGCCAGATCGAGCCCCGCCCGGCGCCATCCGTTCCGGTGAGAGCGTTGTTGGGCTGCACCTGATCCGAGCCGGCGGCCGGCCGAACGACCGTAAGGGCGCCCTGGTAGTCGGTGCCGTCGCTCGTGACCGCGCGGAAACTGTTGAAGCGCGGCTGGCGCTTCTCCCAGAGGTAGTCCATCCAGCCGTGCCAGGCGAAGAAGCGCGGGCTGTAGTTGTTGCTGTCGAGATCGGCCAGTTCCGGACTGGCCGTGCTGCTATGGCCGCTGCCGTGCAGTTCGCCTTCCTGGTGTTGGGCCATGCCATCGAGGGTATTGAAGCGCTTGCCGTAATCGGCGATCTCGGCTTCCTGGGTGGCAGGAACGTCGCTGACATCGGGGCCGCCATGATCGAAATGAACACTTGAGGGCTTCCAGGAATCTACGATCGGCATGCCGCTCCGTCGTCTCCACAGGTCATACGTGGCGAGCGCATCGCGGTGGAACTTGAGGAACTCGCCGGGTGAGCCTCTTCGGCCGCAAAACTGGCCAAATGGACTGTTCAGACCCTGGGTGTCCCCGGCGCATGCCGTTCCGAGGTGCCAGATTCGGTGCCAATGGTTCCCGGTGTCCATGTACTCGATGTCCGACAGCGGCACCCCGTCGGCGTCGTAGATGGTCGGGATCGGAAAGACCGGGATTCCCAGATGGCGGTTCCGCATGACCGCCGCCCACTTCATGAAGCCCCAGAACCGAATGCTGTAGAGAGCGTAGTCGTCGTCGCCGAGCTCCCCGCCGGCGGTGAATGCCATCACGTCGAGCCACTGGGCGCGAATCGCCTGACCCAGCGCGTTCAGGCTCGGGAAGTGGGCCTGGAGATCAGCGGTGTGGCTGGTCGCGGCCAAGAACCCGTCGCCGAACGCCGGGCCCGCGCTGGATCCGGTGAGCCACGGGAATACGCGGCCGGGGGAGGGGATATCGGTCGTGGCCGGTCGATCCAGCGCCTCGGTCCCATTCCAGGGCCGGACACGCGTATAGCCGTGCTCGGAGCGCCACGCCTCGTAGGTCCGAAGTAGCCCGGCTGGGTGCGCGTCGTCGCCCACATAGTGGTCGAAGAAGTCATTGCCATTGGGCGCCGGATGGCTCGCGAGCCAGGACTGGTGACCGCCGGCGAGGGTGTCGACGAAAGTTCGGAAATCTGGACTGGTCACGGCCTGCGTCCCCCGACACTTCGAAACTTCAATCTACCACCGTGCTGTCTCCCCTGTCAATGGCCACGTGAAAGTATGTTGATGGGCTGAGACTCTGTCACCCCTCAGCTGGGCTGAGACTTTGTCACCTCGGGTCACCGCGACCCTGTGGCGATGGACAACCCTCCCGTCACTCTGGGTCCGGACGAGCAGCGCCGGCTCTGGGGCGTGGAGGCGAGCAGATCGCCGGCCGGCTGACGACGATCGAGGCGGCGCTCGCGCTCGACATCTCGATCCGCCACCACGTCGGCCGCGGTTGCCATGCCGGATCGATGGCATGCCTGGACTCAACCACAGCCACCTGCCCGAAACCCGTCCATCCCTGGCGACGCTGGCGGCCGAGGTGACACAATCTCAGCCCACTTCGGGTGACAGAGTCTGAGCACTTCGACACCGGATGGACCCACCATCGCCGCGCTTTGACATGGCCGTGGTGGCGGCGGCGGCGCTGATCGGTTGCATCGATCGATTCGGGGACCACCGTGCATGGGTCGTGCGCAGGATCGACGTTCTGGGGCACGAGCTCCTCGTGGTCGAGCCCCGAACGATCAACCACACCGATCGGTGACGCTGCGGCCGGGGCCGGCGGCGGTGGGTCATGTCGTCACCGCTGCTCGTCGACATCGCCGCGACCGAATCGAGCGCTGACTGGCCGGTCACCCCCCCCCCGCGGACGAAACCGACGTTCAGGCCCAGTGAACATCCTGCGACGAGCCCGCGTGGACCGACGACCAGATCGCATCCTGGGGCACTGACCACGCAGGGCTGTCGCGATCCCTTCAGTGGATCAGGGTCACCCTCCAAGATGGACGGCTCAGTCCTCGCCGATATCCTCGTTCCAGACGTCCGGACGCTGCGCGATGAAGTCACGCATCAGCTGGACGCACACCTCCGAGTCCAGGTTGATCACCTCCACGCCGCGCGATCGCAGGTGGTCCTCCCCGCCCACGAACGTGCGGTTCTCGCCGATGACCACGCGCGGGATGCCGTAGAGGAGGATCGCCCCGGTACACATGTCGCAGGGCGACAGCGTCGTGTACATCGTCGAGCGGCGGTAGACCGCTGCCGGCAGGCGCCCGGCCACCTCGAGCGCGTCCGTCTCGCCGTGACGGATGGCGCTGCCCAGCTGGACCCGGCGG
>JANOIS010000128.1:0-2955 GCA_031407755.1 Chloroflexota bacterium
GTTCGACTTCACAGCCGTGTGCGAGGTGTACTCGATCAGGACGTCGACGCCTTCGAGCCCCTCGTCGACGGAGCCGTAGACGGGCACGCCCGATCGCTCGCCGCCCAGCGCCGTGCCGAGGTCCTCACCGGCGTGCGAGCGAGCGATGGCGGAGCGCAGGACCAGGTCATCGGCCGCGAGGACACCAGCGACCAGCGCGCGTCCAGCCCAGCCGGTGGCACCGGCGATGCAGACATTGATCATGCTTGTGGCTCCTGTTCACCGACGTCATCTCACGGTCCGCCCGTGACCAAACGGATCCGCCCGGAGTTGTTCCGCGCCTCAACATCGCGGTCAGACGGCGACCGCCTCGGCGGGCGCGTCCCGCGTCCCGAGCGCTTCGATGGGCTCGTACGGGCCGGTCACGATGACCTCGACGGTCGGCTCGTCGCCGGTCCCATCCCGGACCAGGTAGGCGTGATGGATCTCGGTCAGTCCGCTCGAGAGCGTCGCCCCGACGGCGCAGTACTTGGTGGCGGACAGCTCGACCGCCCGTCGAACGGCCTCAACGTCGATCGCCTCTCCGTCGAAGGCGTGGACGACATCGATCCGGGTGAACGCGTTCGGATGCCCGTCCTGCTGGCTGCCGCTGGCACTGACCTGGTAACCGGACACCGATTGCCGCTTCTTGCGCAGGATCGAGATGACGTCCATCGCCGTGCAGCCCGCAATCGCGAGCGGGATCAGTTCGGCCGGGCGCATGCCGGTATCGCTGTGGCCATCGTCGAGCACGAGCGCATGCCCACTGCCGGACCTGGCGACGAAACGGAGACCCTCGCCATGAAGGGTGATGCTTGCTGTCTTGACGGCCACGGTGGACTCCAGCGCTACAGGTTTCGGATGATCAGAGCGGGAAGTGTCAGATCGGCTCCCGGAGGGTCGCGATCACGCGCTGCAGGCGGGCCTTCGCGTCCTCGGCCACGGCCTGGACGGCCGACGAGCGAACGATGCTCAGGGCTGCCATCGGGTCCAGCACCTCGACGATCGTCTCGATGCCATCCTCGCGGAGGACGACGTTGCTGGGGAGCAGGGCTCCGACTGACGGGTCGGCCTCGATCGCCCGGTGGGCGAGCGACGGGTTGCAGGCGCCAAGGATGAGATAGGGCGCCTGTTCGATATCGAGCTTCGCCTTCATCGTCGCCTGGACGTCGATCTCCGTGAGGACGCCGAAACCCTCCGCCTTGAGTGCCGCTTCGACCCGCGGCCGGAGGTCGGCGACGGACCCGCGGAGGCGAGTCCCGAACGTGAAGTTGGTGGAGATGGTCATCTGTTCACCTCTGGATGGCACGTATGGTCGAGTCGTCGAGGGCTTGGACAAGGAGGTCGGGCCGCAGCGCCAGCCTCCGTTCGACGATCCGGTGGACGATGTCGCAGGCGTCCACGATGGTCGGTTCGGCAAGCCGGTAGATGATCGTCGTACCCGCGCGACGGCTTTCCACCAGGCCGGCGTTGCGCATCACTGCGAGATGCTGGCTCGCATTGGGCAGGGCGACCCCGATGGCGTCGGCGAGCCCGGTCACCGACCGGTCGCCGTGACGCAGGGCGTCGAGGATCATCAGTCGCTTCGGGTCGGTCAGGACCTTGCACAACTCCGCGTGCAGCCGGTAGCGCGCCATCTCGCGCTCGTCGATCTGTTCCATGAACGGAGCCTAGCCCTCATTGCGCAATTGCGCAACTGACGGAATAAGTCGCGCGTGGGGGAACCGGGCAACCCGGTCGGCCAACGTCCAGGCGACGCCGCGACGCGAGTCCGCGGTGCAATGTGCTACCTTCATGTACATGGATAGGACGGTCGGGGTCGCCGAGCTGCGCCAGAACCTGAGTCGCTACCTGCGTCGCGTCCAGAACGGCGAGCGGTTGCTCGTCACGGACCGCAACCGACCGGTCGCCGAGCTTGGCCCGGCACCAAGTACCGGCGCGGCACTCGACCGATTGATCGCCGATGGACGTGTCTCGCGCCCCATGCGTCGCGGTTTGCCTCCGGCATTACCGATGGAAGGTGACCCCTACGCGCTGAGCCGGGCGCTCGACGAGATCCGCGGCGAGCGCTGAGGGTGGCGCTCTTCTACGCGGACGCGTCGGCGCTCGTCAAGCTGGTCAGGGAGGAACCTGAAAGCGATGCGCTGCGGGTCTTTCTGGCGGATGTCGACATCGTTTCAAGTGAGCTCGTCCTGACCGAAGTGCCTCGCGCGATCAGGCGTGCCGCGGCCCGTGACCCGCGACTGACCCTGGACGTCTTGATCGCCCGCGCGGGCGAGACCCTTGATGAGATCGCCCTGATGCCGCTCGACCGGGCCCTGCTCCTGGCGGCAGGGGCCCTCGCCGAGCCCGCGCTCCGAGCCCTGGACGCGATCCACGTGGCCGCGGCCATTGGCCTCTCGCCGCTCGATGCGTTCGTCAGCTACGACGAGCGCCAGGCTGCTGCCGCTCGACTGGCCGGCCTGCGGACCATGTCGCCTGGAGTCTGACGGCCAGTACGACCAGCCCGAGGACCTCCGTCGTCATCGGCCTCATCGAGTTGACCACGTCCTCAGAAGAGGGCGTTCGACCCGGAATCAGGTTGAGGTAGAGGCATCCTGGCGGCATCCCGAGCGAGGATCACGAATTCCTCGCCACCGTAGCCGGCCAGGACATCGGACTCGCGGAGCGCGCCCTGGGCGGCGCGTTCGAAGGTCTTGAGCGCCTCATCGCCGGCCGGATGACCGTGCGTGTCGTTGAACTGCTTGAGATGGTCCAGGTCCAGCATGATCACGCCGACCTGAAGGCCGTCGCGTTCCGGCAACGCCAACAACACCGCTGAGCACGGCGAAGAAGAGGAAAGCGGCAGTCAGCTGTGCGCGGATGCTCCAGGCGTGACTGGGCAGGCGAAGAGGCATGGCTCAAGTCTTCGCTCGCCGGCGAACCTCGCGTCTCGCG
>JANOIS010000192.1:0-4856 GCA_031407755.1 Chloroflexota bacterium
AGCGTCAGCGCCAGCGGATGGTGCCAGCGGCCGGGTCGGCGGTCTCGAGGATGTCGGCCAGGTCGTGACCCTCGGCAGGCTCGATGGCGATGAGGATCGTCGACTTCGCGGGCAGGTCGATGACCACGATGCGGGTCGTGCGATCGGGCTCTAGGAAGTAGCTGCTGCCGGCGGTCGCGAACAGTTCGACGCGGGTGGAATCGATCGGCGTGAGATCGACAGACAGGCCGCGCCGCCCGTCGATCCGGACGCTCGCCGGACGCGTGGCGCTGACCCCGTCGGTCGCGATGAAGGCCTCGATCAGCTCGCGGGCTCGGGCGCGCACCTCGCGTGCCTCCCCCGTATCGAACACGCGGGTGACGGCGGCGCCGAATGTCATGTGTCCTTCGTCGCGGATCAGCGACACGATATCGTCACGATGGGCGGCGCTCGACCAGCCCTCGCCAAGCTCGATTTCGAAGGCCGGCTGGAATCGCGAGGGTGCGTAGCGGCCCGGGCCGAGTCCGCACGGCGCGTCGAAGAAGATCTCGCACAGGTCGGCGACTTCGCCGGGCGGCAGGGCGCTCAGTTCAGGTGTCGCGTCCGGGCTCGGCGTGGGATCAGGTTCGGGCGTGGCGGTGGAGGTGGGTGTCGGGTCCGGTGCTGGCTCGCGGGTGACCTCGGCAACCGCGCTCCGTGTCGGCTCGACCGACGGACGCGGTACCTCGCCGGCACTCGGTCTCGTGGCGACGACGATCCCACCAACCATGACGGCGATGGCCGCCACGGCCGCGATGAGAGCCAGGAAACGTGTCGGTCGTCTCGGGCTCGGCGGCGGCACGGGCACGACCTGATCTGCAGCTGCGCCAGTCACCACCACCGATGTCGGGCTCGACGGATCCGTGGCCGCGACGATCGGCTCAAGTGCAGCCGCCATCGAGGCCCCATCGGGGTACCGATCGCCGGGCTCGGGCTGAAGGGCGCGGGCCACGACCGCCTCGAGATCCGCCGGGATCTCGGGCCGCATGGCGCGCGCGGAAGGGGCCCGCCGGCCGACCCGCGCCAGGGCGATGGCATCGGTCGTGTCACCGGTCCATGCCCTGGTGCCGGTCAGCGCCTCGAACAGGACGAGCCCCAGGCCGTACACATCGGAAGCGGGTGTTGTGGTGGTGCCGCGCGCCTGTTCGGGACTGAAGTAGTGGACGGATCCGAGCGTCGTCCCGGGCAGGGCCGCCTCGGCGTCCATCGCGAGCCGGGCGATCCCGAAGTCCGCGACCATCGCGCGCCCGTCCGCGGCAAGCAGGATGTTCCCGGGCTTCACGTCGCGATGGACGATCCCACGCAGGTGCGCCGCCCCAAGGGCTCGCGCCACGTCAAGCCCGATCCGTGCGGCCTCCCCCGGGGCCAGCCGGCCGCCCCGCCGGAGTCTGGCGGCAAGATCCTCGCCCTCGATCAGGTCCATGACGAGATAGGGCTGGGCGCCGTCCGTCCCGGTATCGAGGCAGGCGACGATGTTCGGGTGGCGGAGCACGGTCGCGGCCAGGGCTTCGCGTCTGAATCGATGGGCGAGATCGGGGTCGCTGGCGACATCCGGGCGGAGCAGCTTGACCGCGACCGTACGTTCCAGGCGGACATCCGTGGCGCGGTGGATGGTCGCCATGCCGCCCCGTCCGATGACCGCGCCAAGTCGATAGCGCCCGCCGAGGAGGTGCTCGGAATCGGGTGGCCTGGATGGATCGCGTGGGTCGCTCACGCCGGCGACTGTAGCCCAGACCGATCGAACTGCCGCCGGGCGGCTATCGTGGCGGCATGAGCGAGAACGAACAGGTCACGCGCAAGCTGTTGGTCGAGCTGCTCGGCGTCTTCTACGCCAAGGGTTGGGTGTCGGGCACCGGCGGCGGGATCTGCGGACCGGCGGACGGGGGCGGTCTGCTCCTCGCCCCGACCGGCGTCCACAAGGAACGGGTCCGGCCAGACGAGTTCTTCACAGTAGATCCCTCGGATGGCCGGGTCCTGCGCACACCCGCCGACGAGACCCTGCGCCCGAGTGAGTGCAACGCGATCTTTTCGCTGACCGCCCGTGAACGTGCGGCGCGCAGCGTGGTCCATTCGCACGCCCTGTCAGCGGTTCTGTTCGCCGACACGGCGCTGGCGGCAGACGCCGACCACGTGGCCATTCGCGACCTCGAGATGCTCAAGGGCATCCGCGGTGTCGGCAACCGGGACGTGCACCTCCTGCCCGTCATCCGGAACACGCAGCGCGAGTCCGAACTCACGGAGCAACTGTCCCGGGTCCTCGGCGATCCGCGGTTCCAGGGGGCATTCGCCGTCCTGGTTGCGGATCATGGAGCGTATATCTGGGGCGACGATGTGTGGGAGGCGAAGCGCCACACGGAGGTCTATCACTTCCTGTTCGAGGCGGTGGTCGCCCGTCGCGGCCAGCAGAAGGAGCGCACCAGATGAGTGGCCACGATCACGATCCCGCCGAGTCCCGACATCTATGCCCGACCTGCCAGCAGGTCGTCCCGCACGCCAGGATCGACGTCATCGATGTCGCCAGGGCCGTGGCGGCGGACAAGCTGACGGATACGGACGTGTTCAAACGGACATATCTCGGCCACGGCACGCAGTCGAGCGTGTTTGTGTTCCAGGGCCATCCCGGGCCATTCCGGACGCACGTCCACGTGACCCATGACGAGATCGGCTACGTTCTCGCGGGGACGGGCGAGGTGACGGTCGGTGGCGTGACTCGGCCGGTCAAGCAGGGCGATGTCTGGGTCATCCCCGCCAACACTCCGCACGGTGGCCGGTTCGAGGACGCACCGCAGGTCCTGTTCATCTCGTCGCCGATCGACGACCCCGACAACCAGGATCGCACCTGGATCGATTGACCGCGGGGGCGGTGGGCGTCGGCCGTGCGGGGCGGCGGTACCTCCAGTACCGCATTCGCGATCAACGAGCGTGGATCAGCGCCCAGACTGCAGTCGACCGTCGTTTCTGCAAGGGTCCACGAGGCGTTCGTGCCAGATTCGGTACTGGAGGTACCGTGACGGCCTCGACCGGTTGTATGGCGTCAGCCGCGGCCTGACAACCGTTCGCCGGGCATCGGCTGCGGTCGGCGCCCGGACGGGCCTGCGGGGCGCGCACCGGGGCGGGCCGCATCGGGTCGGCCTCGACCGGCATCCTGACCCGGCCGACCCTGCGCCGGTCGACCCTGGCTTCGACCCATCGGACCGGCTTCGGCGCGCTCGAACGGCGCTCGGCCGTTGCCGATCCCCTGGCCGGGACGCGCCACGGGTCGGCCCATACCGCGGCCCTGGCTCGGCCGACCAGACGCCGGGTGGCCGGATCCGGAGACGCCCGCTCCAGGGCCCTGGCCGGGTCGGCCGGCTGCCGGACGGCCGAAGGGGGCCACACCTGGATGGCCGTGCATGGGCCGAGGCCCGGTCGACGGCCGACGCGGTCCGGCAAACCCGGCGCCGTCGCGCCCCGACGAACCGGCACGCATCGGCACTCCGGCACGCATCGGCACTCCGGCACGCATCGGCACTCCGGCACGGGCCGGCGAACCGGCACGCACGGGCGCCCCGGCACGGGCCGGCACTCCGGCACGCATTGGCGCCCCGATCAGCCGCGGTCCGCGCGGCTCCGGCCGCCCCCGACCAAGACCACCGCGCAGGATCGGCTCTGGCCGCAGCGAGCGGTCCGGCTCGAACCCGGCGATCACGTCCTTGGGCACCGGCGCGCCGAGCACACGCTCGATCTCGCGCAGGAGCTTCTCCTCATCGATGCACACCAGCGACACGGCATGACCCGGCGAACCGGCACGCCCCGTCCGACCGATACGGTGGACGTAGTCCTCGGGCACCATGGGCAGTTCGAAATTGACGACGTGCGGCAGGCCATCGATATCGAGGCCGCGCGCGGCGATCTCTGTCGCGACCAGGATCGGCGTTCGCCCGGTCTTGAAATCGGCCAGCGCGCGAACCCGCTGACCCTGGCTCTTGTTGCCATGGATGGCCACGGCCGCGATACCGTCACGTTCCAGCTGCTGGGCGAGCCGGTTGGCACCGTGCTTGGTCCGGGTGAACACGAGCGCCTGGTCGATGACGCCAGTCCGGATCAGGTGCGCGAGCAGTTCACGCTTGCGCTCACGATCGACCGGATGGACGACCTGGGTCACGAGCGGCGTGGCGGAGTTGCGCGGTGTGACCTGGACCGAGGCCGGCTCGTGCAGGAAGCCGCCCGCCAGGGATCGGATCTCCTCGGAGAACGTGGCGCTGAAGAGCAGGTTCTGGCGACGCGCCGGGAGGACCTCGAGTACGCGCCGGATGTCCCGGATGAAGCCCATGTCCAGCATCCGATCCGCCTCATCGAGAACCAGGATCTCGACCGCGGACAGGTCGATGGTGCGCTGACCGATATGGTCCAGCAGGCGTCCGGGCGTGGCGACCACGACATCGGGGAATCGGCGGAGGGCAGCGACCTGCGGTGCGAAACCGACGCCGCCATAGATGGTGGCGGAACGCATGCCCCAGTGGCGACCGTAGACGCGGACGCTCTCCTCGACCTGGAGCGCGAGCTCCCGGGTCGGGGCGAGAACGAGGGCGCGGATCGGGCGACGGCCGGCGCGCGGGTCGCCGCTGGGCGGGCCGAGGCGCTGGAGGAGTGGCAGCACGAAGGCCGCCGTCTTGCCCGTGCCGGTCTGGGCATTGGCCATCAGGTCGCGGCCGGCCAGCACCAGCGGGATGGCCTCGGCCTGGACGGGCGTGGGCACGGTGTAGCCCTGGTCCGCGACGGCGCGGAGGAATTCGGGCGCAAGCCCGAGCTGATCGAAGGACATGGAAGAAGGACTCCTGACGGGGCCCACCCGCTCA
>JANOIS010000255.1:0-2844 GCA_031407755.1 Chloroflexota bacterium
CGGGTGGGTCTATGCACGCTGGCCGATCCCGAAGGGCTCGGCGGATTGTGGGAATCACGAGTTCCACAACGCCGACGACGTGGTCGAGCGCTGTTATCACTGTGAGGTGGGTATTCGTCCGCGAGCGGCGGTGGGCATGCCTTGAGAGGGGGTAGGCCTGTTCCACGGCCTGTGGGAACAGCCGCGCTTCTGGAACACGACCTCGCGGAAATGTCCGATCAATGGGTTGACATTGAACAGTTAGTTGGCAAGACTACCCTAAGTGTTCAAACTCGCCGGAACGATCGAACGGATAGCAAGCCTCCGGCGAGGCTGTTGGAGAGCTTGCCTTGGGTCAGTTTGTAGAGCGTAGATGGGAGGGCAGTCCCGGTGCGTACGGGGGCCGGCGCGCGCGAGCGTCATTCACGTATCAGGCCTACGTCCCGGATCGGATTGCGCCCCTGGATCCGCCCACGACCTTCGAGGCTGCCGAAGCCGTCGCCAGGGCGGACCAGGCGGTCCGTGAGCTGAACGCTGCCGGCTCCGTCACCGGCCTCGAAGCGATCGGGGCACTCCTCCTCCGGTCAGAATCCATCGCGTCGTCTCGGATCGAGGGCTACGAGTTGTCGCAGCGAAACTTGGCTCGGGCACTGATCGACCCGCGGGCTGCGCGCGGCACCGCCAAAACGGTGGCCGCGAACGTGGTCGCCATGGAAGAGTCGATCGCACTTGGCGATTTGCAGCGGCCACTCGCGGCCGAAGACATCCACGATGTCCATCGGACCCTGATGGCCGACGAGCCCGCGCGCGTGACCCCGGGCGAGTTCCGGCGCGAACAGAACTGGATCGGAGGCCGACTCGACTCGCCGATCGACGCCCGGTTTATCCCGCCTCCTGAAGATCACATCGAGGGCTTGATGAGGGACCTGGTCGCGTTCATCAACCGCGACGACCTGCCAGCCGTCGCCCAGGCAGCGATCGCCCACGCGCAGTTCGAGACGATTCACCCGTTCCTCGACGGTAATGGTCGCGTCGGCCGCTGCCTGATCCACGTCGTCCTGCGGCGCCGTGGGATCGCGCCCCGCTTCGTGCCGCCCGTATCGATCGTCCTCGCATCGCGCGCGAATGTCTACGTGGACGGTCTGATCGGCTATCGGGATGGTCGAATCTCCGAATGGTGCGCCTCGTTCGCAGGGGCCTGTGAGCGCGCTGCGAGCCTCTCAACCGATCTTGCGGACGCCATCGCCAAGCTTGAGGCGGCCTGGTTCGACCGCGCCGGGCGGCCCCGCCGCGACTCGGCAGCCGCACGCATCATCGCCGCGTTGCCGGCCCAGCCGATCACGTCCGCGGCAACGATTCGAGCCGCCATCGGGGCCTCACACCAGCGCGCACTGGACGGCCTCAAAGTGCTTGCCGACGCGGGGGTGGTCCGCCAGATCACTGAGGGCGGATACGACCGCCAGTATGCAGCCGACGATTTGTTCGCTCTACTCGAGGTCTACGAGGATGCGATTGCCCGTGCAGTGTGAGAAACCGGTCGTGGCGCGCTGCGGCGCAAACGCCGGCAAGTTCGGGATGGACGATGAAAAGGCTGCACGTCGTGCGATTTGGATCCAGACCTGAATCCAGAGGTCCATGTTGGCGTTCCCAGCCCGAAGGGACATCGACCCACGCACACACATCGACCGATCGAGGGCCTGGCCGGTCTTGTGGCCAAACGGGCAAGTCCGCGGTCGACGCACTCAAAGGGCCGTGGTCGAGAGGACCTGCAGGAGCGCGCCGATCGCCGCGAACAGCAACCAGGCGACCCCGGCCAGCAGGAGCAGCAGGCCCAGGAAGAACGTGCGCTCGCCCCTCGTGGATGCCCCGGCATGGAGCGCGTGGCGCCGGAACAGCTCGAGGTTCCGGGTGTTGGAGCGGAACGCCAGATCGAAGACATCCCCCACCAGCGGGATGGCGCCGATCGCGAGGTCGATCAGCAGGTTGACGATCATGCGCCCGAGAACGACGCGCGGGATCCCGAAGCGGGCGGCCTCACCGATGACCCACAGGCCCACGGCGGCTGCGACCGTATCGCCGACGATCGGAATCAGGCCGATAAGCGGGTCCAAACCGACGCGCTGCGAAGTCCCGGGTACGGTCACGAGTTCATCGAGGGCGTGGGTGACGCGCCCGATCCGCCGCTCCGCAGCGCCGAACCGCTCCGCGCGGCTCTGCCCGACGACCTCACCCTCCATCCCGTCCCGCATGACGCCAGTCTAGGTAGTGCGCTTCCCCGATGCGCAGATCGTGGGGTGTCGCCGGCGGGCTCGACCGGGCGTTCGGACAGCGTCAGCTCGGGGCTCGCCCCTCGGTGCCGCCCTCGCGCAGGAAGCGCTCGATCTCGCCGATGAGGTCGTCGCCGGACGGCAGGCGTTGTTCGTCGACCATGGCCTCCAGGCGCTCGATGTACGTCCGGGTCGCCTCCTCGAGCACCGTCGCGCCGTCGAGCCGCGTCCGAAGCTGGCCGGCCTCGTCGGCCAGTCCTCCGGCCGGCAGCTCGATACCGAGGTGCCGGCCGAGGGATGCCAACAGCGCGAGCGACGCCGCCGGGTACGGCCCGGACACGTAGTGCGGCACCTGCGCGAAGTAGCCCACGGCCGGGATACCTCCCTGGGACATCGCCATCTCGAGCACGGATACGGCAGCGGCCGGTACGCGCAGCAATCCGGCCGGACCCGCGCGCACGCCCTCGTGCAGGCGACCCGGTTCCGACGTGGTGCCGATGATCGGGACGTCCCGCGTGTGCGGAACGGCCGCGGGGATGGCACCCAGGCTGATCCATTCCACGACGCCGAGCTGACGAGCCAGCTCGAGGACCGCAGC
>JANOIS010000289.1:0-2703 GCA_031407755.1 Chloroflexota bacterium
TTCGACCTCACTCGGACCCGGCGCCGAGGAGGTTCGATCGTGGCTACTCCTAGTTGCGTGCTCCTTGCCACCCACACCAACGACACCGGCGTCCGCATGGAATGGGTGCTACCCGAGCTGCCGGAACCGCAGGTAGAACTCGTCAAGGCATTCCTTCGCCCACGCGTATCCGGACGGTGGTGACGTCGTGTCCGTCGTAAATATCGAGGACCTCGCCGCGTTCACCGGCAGCTTCGACGGGGAATTCGAAGCGTTTCTCGCCTCGCCAGCAAATCGCTGACTGTAACTTGCAGGTTGACAAGAGAACGGTTTCTGCAAACCTACCGGTTGACAGAATCGCGGTGTTTGCTAACCTGAGCATATGCAACGCGCCAAGAGCTCCGCTCAAGCTCGCCGAGAACTCGATCGCCGCTTTGCGGGGTCCGACTTCGATTCCCTACGTCCGAAACCGCACGCCGGGTGGATCAAGGCGATTCGCGCTGCGCTCGGGATGTCGCAGCGGGATTTGGCGGCCAGATTGGGCGTGAGCCATGCCGCCGTACACAAGCTCGAACAAAGCGAACAGGACGGGCGAATCGCCCTCGCAAAGTTGGCCGAGGTAGCCGCTGCCATGGATTGCACCGTCGTCTACGCCCTCGTGCCGAACTCGTCACTCGAAAATACAGTCCAGCGCCAGGCCCGTCGTGTCGCGGCGACGCGGCTTGGATACGTCTCGGACACGATGACCCTTGAAGACCAGTCCGTCGCTCCTGACCGCCGCGTCGCCTACGCGGAGGTGTATGCGAAGGAACTCATCGCCGCGAATGACATCTGGCGTCGTGACCAAATGGACGGCAAGATCCCGGATCCGAACGGTGAGCGATAGCTCTCGCGGCGACCTTGTCCTCGGCGTGATCGGTCCTGAACCAGAAGGCGCGACCCCGATCGACGCCGAGGACCTCGAAGGCCTGATCCCGGACTTCGTAGCGACGAGCGCTGACCTCAATCAGGTCGAGTACGAGAATATCGCCGCTTCACTGCCTTGGGCGACGCGGCAGATCCGTCTCGGCGGGCCATCCCGCCTGTTGGACTACGCCTTCGTGTTCGACTTGCATCGACATATGTTCGGCGACGTGTGGACCTGGGCTGGGTCTCAGCGTCGCCGGGAGACGAACATCGGGGTGGCGCCTCATCAGATCCCAACCGCCCTACGGCAGGCCCTTGATGATGCGCGCTATTGGCACGAGCACAGCGTGTACGACGTCGACCATCGGGCCGCGCGGATCCACCACCGCCTCGTCGTCGTCCACCCGTTCCCGAATGGCAATGGGCGTTGCGCGAGGCTGATCGCGGACCTGTACCTGCAGTCGGTCGGCGCTTCGTCGTTCTCGTGGGCGGCCGGGCGACTCGACGGAGGCTCGGAAGCACAACGGGGTGTCCGCCGGGCATACATCGCGACGCTCGAGGCCGCCCCAGCCGATGACTGCGACGCCTTGGTGGCTTTTGCCCGATCCTGATGCTTGCGGCCATGGATCGGAGCTATCCGCTGAGCGAGACCGCCCTGGGCGCCCTGCTGAACACGTCGCAGCTCGAGCGCAAGACGTGGTTCCTGGTGCTGCTCATCCTCGGCATCTTCAACTTCGGCATCCTCGGGATGATCGCGTACGTCATCGCCGGACCTGACGGCACGGCTGGCGGTTTCCGCCATCCGGCAGCGGTCCCCGCCGCAGCCTGATCGGGCACCGTTTCGTCGGCCGTTGCCGACACGGTGACAAGCCTAGCTAGACGTGCTCTCTGGGTCGTCGGCCCGACGAAGCGATGCCACAACGGCCAGCCCGAGGATGGAGAGAATGACCGCGAGCGAGATGAGCGGCGGGATCTTGAAGATGTCGGCGACGAGGAGTTTGACGCCGACGAAGACGAGGACGAACGCCAGCCCGACCTTGAGGTACCGGAAGCGGGCGGCCGCGTCCGCGAGCAGGAAGTAGAGCGACCGGAGGCCCAGGATCGCGAAGGCGTTGCTGGTGAAGACCACGAACGGATCGGTCGTCACGGCGAAGATGGCGGGGATCGAGTCGACGGCAAAAACGAGATCGCTGAATTCGACGACGAGCAGCGCCAGGAAGAGCGGCGTCACGGCGCGGCCGGCCGCGGTGCGGACGAAGAACGCCTGGCCGTGAAAGCCATCGGTGACGCGCATGTGGCGCCGGGCGAATCGGACGAGGATGTTGTTCTCGGGGTGGGCCTCGTGCCCGGAGCGGGCGAGGAGCATCCGGATGCCGGTGACGACCAGGAACCCACCGAACACGTAGAGCACCCAGTGGTACTGCTCGATGAGCGCCGCTCCGGCCACGATCATCACGAGCCTCATGACCAGGGCGCCGACCACGCCCCAGAAGAGTACCCGGTGCTGGAATTCCCGAGGGACGGCGAAGGCGGTGAAGATGAGGCTGAACACGAAGACGTTGTCGACGCTCAGCGAGTACTCGATGACGTAGCCCGTGAAGTACTCGATGGCTGTTTGGCTGCCTCGCGCAACGAACACCCCGATGCCGAAAAGGACGGCGAGGGTCACCCACACCGCGGTCCAGCTGAGCGCCTCGCGAGCGCCGACGACATGGGCTTTCCGATGGAAGACCCCGAGGTCGAGGGCCAGCGCGCCGACGATGAACACGGTGAATCCGGCACCGAGAAGGATGGTTGTGTCCAAGCGGTGGTGGTCCT
>JANOIS010000339.1:0-15356 GCA_031407755.1 Chloroflexota bacterium
ATCAGCTGCCGCGCCGGGTACCGAAGGGTCAGCCCTTTGCTCAGCTCGCCACCGATCGCGTTGGCGACTGCCGAAAGCAGCCCGAAGACGGCGTCCGTCACGTGATAAGGATGAGCGCGACGCCGGCCACGACGATACCGGCGGCGACCAACGACCGGCGAGGCGGTGCGGACCGGCGCCGGACCGACTCGACGGCGAGGACGAACAAGGGTGTCGTCGCGACGAGGGTCTGGACCACGACCGGGCTGCCCGTCTGCGCCCCCACGATGACGAAAACGAAATATGCAGTCACCACCACCGACCGCCCGAGCAGGCGCGGAATGTCGGCACGGGCGACGTCGCGGGGCGGGAAGAGGGCCATGCACACGATGGCCGCAAGGGCAGTCCGGACCACGTACGTCTCGACGAGACCCGACCCCTCGTCACCGAGCAGGCGGCTGGTGACCGTGAGGAGCCCGCTCCCCGCAGCCGCGCCGACGATCCGCCACGCCTTGCCCCATCGATCGAGGCCGGAGAACGCGTCGGCGAGGGCGATCAAGACCCCGGCCACGACCACCACAGCCGCGACGACCTGGGCAGGGGCGATGGCGCCGGGCAGCACGACCGCCGCGGCGAGCGCAGCCGGGATGGGGCTCATGGCCGTGGCGGTCGTGGTCGCCGAGGCCGCCCCGTGATCAAGCAGGTCCCAGACACAGATCGCGGTCCCGACCATGAGCGCGACGGACAACACGTGCAGGGCGACGATGGTCGGACTCCAGGCCCATGTAACGAACGGCGCGAAGGGCAGCAGGACGAACGCGTTGCCGACGTACAGCACGCCGATCAGCTGGCGCGCGGGGGCCCGATAGGTCAGCTCTTTGCTGATCAGCGCCTGCCCGGCATTGGCCAGCGCCGCCAGGAGCCCAAACAGGACCGCGCTCACGAACCCTCCGACTGGTGCGGGGCGGTCGCCCCGTGGTATCGTTTCGCAACCGGGCTGCAAACGGTACCGGTATCGTCAAGCATCGACGGCGACAGGCGGGAGGCCACGGTGGGCGAGACCTCGATCCAGTTCACGGAGCTGCTCGGTCGGCGCGTCCGGATGGGTCCCTGGGAAGACCAGAAGATCTCGACCTACCGCAAGATCATCGACGCTCTGGACGGCGGACGCTGGGACGAGGGCGCCCAGCTGGGCAGCTACTTCGTGGACGAGGCGAACGTCTGCTTCACGCTCTATCGCCAGTGGATCGGTGACCTCAACGGGTTCCTGCGGGACAAGGGCGTGGACGCCGACAGCATCACGGCGCGCAACGACCAGGCCGTCGCGGTCGCGACCCTGCCCGATGGCAGCCCCTGGCACCCGCGCAAGCACTGGGACCGCTTCCTCTCGGAAGTCCAGGACTTCACCGCCGCGACCTACCGCGAGCAGGCCGAGAACGCGAGGCAGAAGCTCGACGTCATGAAGGAGACGTGGCGCCAGTGCCACGACCGCGACGTCGACCACACATACGCGTTGATGTCGCTGGTCAAGGAGCAGCTTGGCGAGGACGCCATCCGGGACATGTACGACCGCGTCCTGTTGCCGCTGTTCGTCTGGCGCAACGAGAAGTTCGACGTGGACAAGCACCCGTGGGACGAGTCGCTGGAGACCCTGATGCTCGTCGCCTGTGAGGCGATGCGCGGCCATCTCGTCGGCCCGGAGCGGACCGGAGACATGGAGTTGGTGGAGCTTGAGGATCGGTTCGTCCTCCGTTTCGACCCGTGCGGGTCCGGCGGGCGAACGCTCCGCGGCGATCCGATCGAGGGCACGCCCGCGCGGATGGAGGCGCCCTACGGCTGGAAGGTCACCGAAGAGCCGCACACCTGGAACCACAACACGCCCGGGGTCTGCCTGTACTGCACCCACTGCATCATCCTCATGGAAGAGATGCCGATGGACCGCTTCGGCTACCCGGTCCGGGTCATCGACCCGCCGGTCTACGACGCGGCGAACACGGCAGTCGGCACGGCGCAGAAATGCCAGTGGCAGATGTTCAAGGATCCGACCCAGGTGCCCGAGGAGTACTACACCCGGGTCGGGCGCACCAAGCCCACCTCCTTCGGCTCGAAGGCGCAGGGCGCCCGCGAGCTTCCGGTCATGAACGCCGGCCTGCCCGGCGCGGGCTGACCCAGGCGCTTCCGCCGCCATCACCTCACCGGGCACCGCTCAGCCTCCTCCGAGCGGTGCCCGGCCCCTCCACCCGATGACGACCGGCCCAGGCGGAGCCTCAGGCGAGGTGCGCGCGGAGCCACGCCACGCTGCGCTCGACCATCGCGAGTTCGTCCACGTCGGTCGGCCCGAGGGAGGCGAGCTCCACGCAGACGGGGCCGTCGAACCCGGCGTCCACCAGGATCGCGAGCAGGCCGTCCAGGTCCGCGACGCCCTCGCCGAGGGTGGTGCAGACCGGGCCGCCCCAGATCGTCGGATTGCCGGCCTCGTGGTCCTTCAACTGGACGAGGAGGGTGTACGGCGCGAGGGCCCGGGTCCCGGCCGCCATGTCGTCGCCGAGCCGGATGAGGTTGACGTTGTCCAGGGTCACGCCCAGGACATCGGGCCGGTCCACGCGCTCGAAGATGGCCAGGATGTCCTGGACGCGCAGGTCGCCGTGATTCTCCAGGGCCAGACGCACCCCCCGTTCGCCGGCGTAAGCGGCGGCCCGGCTCATCGGCTCGACGAGACGCGCCACGAGGACCTCCGCCGGTTCGTCGCCGCGGGAGGCCGGGCTGCCGGCCGTGATGCGCAACACGTCATGGCCCAAACGCTCGGCCGTGTCGATCCATCGTCGGAGGTCCACTTCGGCACCCGGGGAGCGACCGCCATCGAGGCCGTGGAACGCACCGCTGGGCCATGGGTGACCCCACGAGAAGCCGACCCGGATGCCGTGATCTGTCGCCGGCGCCAGGGTCGCAGCCGTGATGGCTTCGGGGACGGGCAGGTAGCAGGTCTCGAGGAAGACGGCTTCTGCACCGACGACGCGGGCGTGGCGGAGGACGGGTGCGGGCTCCAGCGGCCAAGGTTCGAACGCACTCGGTGCCTCGCCGGCTCGGGCTTCCCCGTAGCGCCGGTGGTACGAGTAGCTGTCGATCCCGACCTGCAACGCAGCGCTCCCGAGCGGACCTGTCGTAGGCTATCCTAGCGGAGCGCTGGAAACGTCACCAGACGGCTGCGCGACGGAGTCGATGGAGGGACAGCGATGATCCAGGTAGAGGGCCTGACCGATCGCGTGGCGGTCGTCACAGGTGCCGGTCGCGGGATCGGCCAGCGCATCGCCGAGGTCCTGGCCGGAAACGGCGCGAAGGTCGCGGCCCTGGACCTGGAGGCGCCCGCCCACGAGGGCATCCTGGGCATCGCCTGCGACGTCAGCGACGAGGCGGCGATCGAAGCCGCGTTCGGTCGGGTCGAGGCTGAGCTCGGACGGGTCTCCGTCCTCGTCCTCAACGCCGGCATCTTCCCGATCGTCCCGTTTGAGGAGACGACGCGAGAGCTGTGGGACAAGACCATGGCTATCAACCTGACCGGGGCGTTCCTGTGCGCGCGCCGCGCGCTGCCCGCCATGCGCGAGGCGGGCTACGGTCGGATCGTGGGCATCGGCTCGAGTGCGGGCAAGGCCGGCGGGGCGCGCTCGGTGGCGGCCTACGCCGCGAGCAAGGCCGGCGTGATGACCCTGATGAAGTCGATCGCCAACGAGTATGCCAAGTTTGGTATCACCGCCAATGCGCTCGCGCCGGCCCTCATCGACACGCCGATGATCGCCAATACCCGCGACCTCGTGAGTCGCATCCCCGTCGGGCGCTTCGGGACGGTCGACGAGGTCGCGTCGCTGGTCGCGTTCCTCGCCTCCGGGCACGCCGGGTACATCACCGGCGAAGTCACCGACATCAATGGCGGCTTCCTGATCGACTGAGCGAGGTCGCCGTGTCCACTCCCGAGGTCCGACTCGACCGCCTCCGGCCGGCGGGGATCGCGGCTGCCATGAACCGCGCCCCGGTCGCCTGGATCCCACTCGGCGCGCTCGAGTATCACGCCGACCACCTGCCCAACGGAACGGACGGACTGACCGGGCACGGGCTGCTCACGGCGGCGGCGGAACGACTCGGCGGCGTCGTCCTGCCGTGGTCGTATGTGACCATCGGGACCCTGGCCCTGCCCTGGTCATTCCGGTACGACCCGGCGCTCGTGGCCGAGACGCTGCGCCAGACGCTCCGCCAGATGCCGGCCCACGGGGTGCGCTTGGCCGTCGTCCATACGGGCCACGGCCCGCTCGACCTGAACCACCTCATCAAGCGCGTCTGCGCGGAGGTCGAGGCCGAAGGCATCGGGTTGCAGGCGATGGGCCTGTGCTACCTGGAACTCAACGCCGCGCTCGGCACGGGCCTCGGCACGGACTGGCCGGTCACGGTCGATCACGGGTCCACGATGGAGACGTCATGGGCGGCGGCCCTGGCGCCCGATCTCGTGGCGACCGACGCGCTCCCCGACGATCCGGCGGCGACGGTGCTCGGGGTCTACGGACCAAATCCACGGTTCACGGTGGATGCCGCCCGTGGTGCGGCCCAGATCGCCGCGGCCGCGACGCTCCTCGCGGATCGGGCCGCGGCGCGACTGCGCGGCGAGGCCATGGACCCGTTCGCGGACCTGCGCACCTTCGTCGAACGGTATTGGCCGGAACCCCTGGCCCTCCACGGACGCGCCGGCCGACCGGCAGTCATCGGCATCACCAACCCGTCGGCCGTCTCGCGCTACCTGGCCGGCCTGGACCTGCGCCTCGACGGGGTGGCCGTGCCCCGCGCCGGCCTCACCCTCGTGAACCCGACCATCGGAGAAGCCGGCACGCCGATGGCCGTGGACGACCTTGCCCCGGAGCGTGGCTTCTACGTGCGCCGCCAGCAGACCGCGGCCCTGTGCCTGCCGGTCGGGGTCACGCCCGGAACGCACCGCGTGGAGCTCACCTTGTCGATGGCCGGGGTCACGGAGGTCGTGCTGGTCGAGGAGGTCGCCTTCTCGTGATGGCATCGGGCCGCGTCGTGCGGACGGTTCGCGGGCCGGTGGATCCCGCCGCGCTCGGTGTCACCTCCGTCCACGAGCATCTCTGGATGGATTCGACGCCGCTCCTGGCGGTCCACGGCTACAGCGCGTCGGATGTCGGCCCCGGCGCGGGTCCCTGGGACGCGGCGTTCGCGGTCGAGGCGCGCTGGAACCCGGGCGCCCATCCCGACAACTACCGCCTTACGGACACCCGAGCCGCCGTCGAAGAGCTCACGCCGTTCGTGGCGGCCGGCGGTCGGACGATCGTCGAGCTCACCCCGTCGGCGCTGGGTCGCGACCCGGAGCGGGTGCGCGAGATCTCGGAGCGGGCCGGCGTGCACGTCATCCAGGGCACGGGCCACTACCTGGGTCCGACCCACGAAGCGTGGCTGGCCGACGCGACCGAGGCGGCCATCGCGCAACGCCTCGTGGCCGACGCGACGACGGGGATCGGCGAGACCACGATCCGGGCGGGGATCTTCGGCGAGATCGGCACGTCCGACCCGGTCCGGCCCGATGAGCGGCGGGTGCTCCGGGCGGTGGCCGCCGCGGCCCGAGAGACCGGCCTCGCGATCTCGGTCCACCTGCATCCGTGGGGCTACGAGGGCCCAGCCGTGCTGCGCGAGCTAGAGGCGGCCGGGGCGCCACCGGAGCGGGTCATCCTGGGCCACCTCAACACCGCCATCGATCGCGCGGACCAGTTGCGCGCCATGGCCGATCGCGGCGCCACGCTCGGGTTCGACCTCTTCGGCTTCGACCACTCGCTGCTCGGTCCTGGCCGCTGGCCGCCGTCCGATCGCGACGTCGCGGCCACCATCCTCGGGCTGATCAGCAACGGGTACGCGGACCGGATCGCGCTCGGCCAGGACATCGGCGTCCGGACCCGCCTGCGGCGCTGGGGCGGCTGGGGCTACGGCCACCTGCTTGAGCATGTCGTGCCCGTCATGCGCGAGATCGGGGTCGATGACGCCGCCATCCGGGCGATGCTCGTCGACAACCCGGCCCGACTGCTGGCGGTGCCGGCATGACCGGTCCGCAAGCGCTCGATCCGCGCCTCACCCGGCTGTCGCCGTCGCTGTGGTGGTACCGCGACACCTGCAACGTCTTCCTCTGGACGGCGGGCGATCGTGGCCTGCTCATCGACTTCGGGTCGGGCGGGATACTCGACGTCCTCGGCCAGACGGGCGTGCGGGAGATCGCGGCCGTCGCGCATACCCACCATCACCGCGACCAGTGCGGCGGCGACGACCGGGCGGCCGCGCTCGGCATCCCGATCTGGGTCCCCGCCCGCGAGCGCAGCCTGTTCGAATCGACCGAGGCGTTCTGGCGGCTGCGCCGGACCTACGACAGCTACGACGCCTCGAGCCTCGGCTTCACCCGTGCCACTTCCATCCCGGTCGCGCGCAGCCTGGCCGACCACGAGCACCTTGACTGGGCGGGCGGCGCGATCAAGATCCTGCCGACGCCGGGCCACACCAAGGGTTCGATCAGCGTGCTGGCAGAGATCGACGGCGCAGCGGTCGCCTTCACCGGTGACCTCATCGCCGGCCAAGGCCGGGTTCCGACCTTGCACGACCTCCAATGGCAGTACGGGATGCCCGATGCGGTCGGGGCGGCCCTGCACTCGGTCGTCAACCTGGCCAGCCTCGGCCCGCGCCGTCTGCTGCCCTCCCACGGCCGGCCGATGGACGAGGGCCCCGCGGCGCTAGGTGCGCTCGGCGCGAACCTGCGTACGCTCGCCGGCCTGCTGGCGGAGATCCGCCGCAATCGGCTGTGGACGACCTGGCCGAGCAGCGTCGACCAGCCGCTGACCCACGTCCTGCCCCATCTCTGGGTCAACAGCCACAGCGTCGCCAACACGTACGCGCTCGTCGACGACGCGGGTGACGCCCTCATCCTCGACTACGGCTTCCCGTCGTGGGACCACTTCTTCGCCGACCAGCGGTTCGTCGCGCACACGCTCGACGATTTCCGGACCGAGGCCGGCCTGCGGCGCGTGCGGGCGACGGTCCCGAGCCACTACCACGACGACCACCTCGCCGGCGTCCCGTGGCTCCAGCGCGAGCATGGCGCGGAGGCCTGGATCCACGACTCCTTCGCCGGGATCGTCGCGGAACCTGAGCGCTTCGACCTGCCCTGCCTGCTGCCGGACCCGATCCGTGTGGATCGCGTCCTGGCCGACGGCGACCTCGTCGAACACGCGGGGGCCAGCCTCGAAACCTTCCACATGCCGGGGCACACGATGTTCGCGCTCGGGCTCGCCGGGACCCTGGACGGCGTGCGGGTCGCGTACACCGGCGACAACCTGTTGGCCGGCGCGCTCACGCCGTTGCGAGCCGCCGCCCCGATCTATCGCAACATCCTGCGCCTCGATTCAATCCGAACGGGCGTCGAGCGGCTCATCGCCCACGAGCCGGAACTGCTCCTGACCGGCCACACCGGGGCGCTCGAGGTGACCCGCCCGGACCTCGACGATTTCGTCGCCTGGGCACGCGCCCTGGAGCTGGTCATCGGGCGGCTGGCGCCGGTCCCGGGCCTGGAGGACGAGGCGCTCGATCCGTACGTGGCGCGCTTCGACCCGTACCGGGCCTCGGTCGCCGCGGGCGGCCGGCTGAGGACGGGGGTCATCGTGCGCAACCACGGTCCCGCGGACCGCGCGACCCGGGTTCGCGTGCGCGCGCCGTCGGGCTGGCGCGTGGAGCCGCCAGAAGCCACCGCTCCCATCGACGCTGGCGGCGCCACGGTTACCCTGCCCTTCAAGATCCACATCCCCGCCGCAGCGCCCATCGGACGCTACGTCCTCACGGCCGATGTCTGGCTCGGGGATGAGCCGCGCGGCGAGCTGGCCGAGATGCTGCTGGAGGTTCTGCCCGGATGACCACCTACGACCTCGTCATCGCTGGCGGGACCGTCATCGATCCCGCGAGCGGGCTGCACGACCGGCGGGACATCGGGATCGCCGGCGGCCGCGTCGCCGCCATCGAGCCGCACCTCGCAGGCAGTGATGCCGCCAACGTGGTCGACGCAACGGACGCGATCGTCGTTCCGGGGCTGGTGGACCTTCACGTCCATGTCTACCCGGGCGTGGCCGACCTGTCCGTGGAGGCCGATCCGACCTGTCTGGGCCGGGGCGCCACGACGGTCGTGGACGCGGGCTCGTCCGGCGCGAACACGTTCCCCGGGTTCCGCCGGTGGGTCATCGAGCCGAGCCGCGGCCGGATCCTGGCCTACTTGAACATCAGCCTGACCGGCCAGATCGATCCGTTCCTGGGCGAGCTGCACGATCTGCGCTTCGCCGATCCGGAACGCGCTGCCGCTGTCGCGCTCGCCAATCCGGACGTGATCGTCGGCTTCAAGGTGCGGGTCTCGGAGATGCTCGCCGGACCCAACGGCCTGGCCGGCCTGGACCGGGCGCTGGAGGCCGGGAGGGCGACGAACCTGCCCGTGATGGTCCACATCGGCGGCACGCCGTTCGATATCGAGGAGGTCCTGGCGCGCCTCCGGCCCGGTGATATCGTCACCCACGCCTACACCGGCTGGCAGCCCGGGGCGATCGTCAGCGACGCCGGACGGCTCGTGCCGGGCGCCCGGGAAGCGCGCGAGCGTGGGGTACGCTTCGACGTGGGGCACGGCGCGGGGAGCTTCACCTGGCCGGTCGCCGAAGCGGCGCTGGCCGACGGCTTCCGGCCCGACACGATCAGCTCCGACCTGCACCGGTTCAACATCGCGACCCCGGTCCACGACCTCGCAACGACGCTCTCCAAGTTCCTGCTGCTCGGTCTGTCCCTGGGTGAGGTGGTCGCCATGGCCACGACCGCGCCGGCGGTGGCGCTCGGTCCGGCCGGCCGCTCGCTTGGGACGCTGGCCGTCGGCGCGGAGGCGGACGTCACCATCCTGCGCCTGGAGGACGGTCGCGTCGCACTCACGGACTCGGCCGGCACCGCCCGCGAGGCGCGCCAGCAGCTCGTGCCGATCGCCGTCGTCCGGGCCGGTCAGTCCGTCCCGATCCAGCCCCTCGTCACAACGCCGCCCGTGGGGATCAGCCCCGGCTGACGGTCTCGACCTGGCCCGAGGCGAGACCCCCTGCCGACACCCCTACCAAGCGCTGGCGGCCAATCTCGCGATCTGGACCTCGACCGCCGTGCGCATCGCAACCGGCGCGTCCGGGTAACGACGGTCTGCGTCGTCGAGGCCGCCCGCGACCACGTCGAGGGTGGCGGTGATGATCCGTCTGGCGTCACGCTCGGGGATGCCCCAGCCCATCGCCTCGGCGAGCAGGTGCCGGCGCTCGATCTCGTCGATGCGCCATTTCCCGCCGACGGGGAGTGCTACCCGCGACTGGACCGGCAGGAACCACACCGTTGGGGCGACGTCGTAGAGCGGGCTGAGCGACACGGTCCGGGGGCCCGTGTGCATGACGGAGACATTCTTCGCATGCGCGTCGGTATTGAGCAACGCGATGTTGACGACCGTCTGCTCGAGCAGCCGGCTGAGTTCGGCAATGGGGTCGTCCGCGCGCTCTAAGAGGACGGCAGCGATGCGCGCGAGGGAGGCCACCCGAAGGCCCGTGCTCCGCGGATACTTCTGCTCCGGTGGCAATCCCAGGACCTGGCAGCCATCCTCCTGGTGGAAGCGGCGCACCACCTCGCCCTCGACCCGGCGGTCATAGCGCTCGATGATGATCGTGGGCCGGTGCCCGTCGGGTGCGACGTGCTCCGCGGACGCGGTGACCGTGGCGGCCGAGGCGACCGCGAGCGACCACGCCTCGCTGACCGCGAGGTCCGGGTACCGGTCCGGCTCGGGCTTGAGGATGTGCGTCGAGACGGCGCCGTCGAGCGGTAGATGCCAGGCACCATCGAGGTGGGCGAGTAGGAGCTTCTCTTGAGCGCCGCCGAGCGAGAGGCGCATGTCGTGGTCGACCTGCGACACCGTCCGGGGCAGGACGTCGAGCCGCTCCCAGACCGCCTCGTCCGTGAGCGCCACGTACGTTCCGGTGGCCGGCTCACGGCTCCCGGGAAGCACTGACACGGCGCCCGCGCACTCCCATCCGATCGCCGCAAGCAGGCCGAAGGTGTCGCCGCGGGCGACGCCATGCTCGGCCTCGGCGACCGTTCGGCGGGCCTCCTCCGGCAGCAGGCCGTCGAACCAGGCGCGGGTGAAAGTCGGCGTCCAGTGCTCCGCGGCGCCGTCGGGGGCCACGGTCAACGAGGCTGCGCTCTCGCGCCGGATGAAGCGGATCTCGTTGTGCGGGGTGTGGAGGAGGTCGCCGACCCGTTCGTCGCCCAGCCAGACGACGAGGCGGTCGCCCTTCTGTTTCACCGCAGCGAGACCTCGCCGATGATGGCGTCCTTCGGGGCGACGACGACCTTCGCGCCGAGCAATGCGATCGCTCTGAGCGCTGCGGTCACCGCGACGGGGCCACCCTGTTCCATGGCGACGACCGTCTGGCGCGAGACGCCGCACCACTGGGCGAGCGTCTCCTGGGTCATGCCGCGCTCGTTGCGCAGCCGTTTGATGGCGCGCCCGAGGTCGGTCGCGCTATACGCCTCGTCGATCAAGACGGCCTCCTCGTGTCCATCCTGGGCGACAAACGTTCGGAACGGCCTGATGTCACCTTGGTTTGACAATCGACTATCCGAGCCACATTGTCAAGTAGGGTCGACACGACTCGAGCTGGCGCCGTCGGCCGGATCGAGGGTGAACGGCTTCTCGGCCAGGACGTGGATGCCGGCCTCCAGGGCGGCGCGCGCCTGCTCGGCGCGGAGGGCCACCGGGCCGGCCAGGCTGACGATGTCCGGGCGAGCATCGATCACGTCGTGCCAGTCGGCGGTCGCCTGCGCGAAGCCGAACGTGGCCTGCAGGTGCGCCAGCTGGCCCGGATCGCGCCGGTTGATGATCCAGGGCTCGACATCGGGCCGTCCCAGGAAGCCCGGGATGTGGCTCGACCTCGGGCCGTCCCAGGAAGCCCGGGATGTGGGCGAAGGCAGCCCACGCGCCGGCCCCGATGACGCCGTATCGAAGGCGTCGTTCATCGCTTATGTCATCACCCATCCGCCGTTCACGTCGATCGTCGCGCCGGTGATATAGCTCGCGGCGTCCGAGGCGAGGAAGCCGACGACACGGGCGATCTCCATCGGCTCGGCGAAGCGCCCGAGCGGCAGGGTCGCGGTCAGCGCGTCGCGCTCCGCCTGGGCCATGTGGGCGGTCATGAAGCCTTCCACGGCGCCCGGGGCCACGGCGTTGGCGGTGATCCCGTACTTCCCGTAGTTGCGGGCGAAGTTCTTCATCAGGCTGATGACGCCCGCCTTGGTTGCGTTGTACACGGCCGAGTTGGACACGCCGCCGGTCCGTGCGCCGACGCTGGAGATGCCGATGATCCGGCCGAAGCCGTTGGGCCGCATCGCCTCCGCGGCAGCCTGTGACAGGAAGAACACCGCCCGCAGGTTCACCGACGTCTGAAGGTCGTAGTCCTCCACCGTGACCTCGGGGAGTGGGTGGGTCGGGACGTAGACCGCGGCGTTGTGGACCAGGACGTCCAGGCGGCCCTCGGTGGCGAGGATGTCGGCCACGACCTGGGCCGGCACGGTCACGTTGCCAAGGTCGGCGCTCACGACCCGCTCCAGCGGTTCACGCTCCTGGTCGACGCGGTCGAGCCCGACGACGCGATGACCCGATGCGGCGAGGACCTCGCACATGGCCCGGCCCATCCCGCGGGCGCTGCCGGTGACGAGGGCGACGCGCGGCTCAGACATCGATCGGGACCTCCTGCTGGGTCAGATCCGGTACAAGCGCTCGGCATTGCGGTAGAGCATCGCCTCCTGGTCCTCGCGGGAGAACCCGGCCTCGGCGATGATTCGACGGTAGGCGTCGGTCTGCTCAAGGTAGGTCGCATACAGGATGTCCACCGGCCAGTTCGTGCCGAACATGATCCGGTCAGGCCCAAAGGCCTCGATCATGTGCAGGACCCACGGCCGAATGGACTCGATCGTCCAGTGGTTGTCGGCCATGCCGAAGCCGGACACCTTGGCGGACACGTGATCCACCTCGGCCAGGGCACTGATCTCCGACCGCCAGAGCTGGAAGTAGTCGTCGTCGCGCTGGACCGGGAAGCCGGCGTGGCCCAGGATCACCTGGACCTCCGGATGGGCCGCCGCGACATCGCGGCCGTTCAGGATCTTGCCCGGCGAGGCGTTCAGCTCGTACGAGAGGTTCCGGGCCGCAAGGGCCGCGTAGCCGTTCTGGAAGGCGGCCGTATCGGCATCGTCCGGATGGGCCCGGATGCGGACGCCGCGGACGCGATCCGATGCCGCCAGATGCTGGTCAAGCTTGGCCTCCGCACCGTCCGCCTCGATGTCGCAGAAGACGACGAGGGCATTCGGAAAGCCATGCTCCTTGCCGACCTGCTCCAGCCAGACGGTCTCCTCCAGCGCGTCCGGGCCCGCGTAGGCGGCCTCGACATGGACGCTCTTGATGACGTTCGCTCCATAGAATTCCTTGAAGAAGCGCGCCGGCACTCCGATCGTCGAGCGGATCATCTTGTAGTCGCCGAGCAGGGCGTTGTGGCCAGGCCAGCCCGGATCCGTGAGCCAGTCGTAATGGAATCGCTCGAGTTCCCACAGATGATGGTGGGTCTCGATCAACGGGATGCTGCGATCCACTTCGGTCACGACGTCCTCCTCACGATGTCTGGATGACCGGCAGGCCGGCTTGCTTGTCGCCGCGGGGCGCTGTCACCGTGGCTCCGGCCCGTCGTCGCGCCTAGACGTCGGCGCGGGTCAGGCGGACCCGAACGCGATCGACCGTGACGGCACCCAGCAGGAGCAGGCCGTTCGCGACCTCGATCCAGAACGAGGGCACATTCAGCAGGATGAGGCCGTTGCCGAGCACCCCCACGATCAGTACGGCCAGCACCGTCCCGCCGATGCCGCCTCTGCCGCCGGACAGGCTGGCGCCGCCGAGCACGACGGCGGTCACGACCGAGAGCTCGATGCCGAGACCGGAGTTGACCGAGGCCACCGCCACCTGCGACAGCCGGATCAGGCCGGCGAGGGCGACACACAGGGCGGACAGGAGGAAGGCGATGAAGATGACGCGCTGGGTCCGGATGCCGGCGAGGCGCGCGGCCGCGGGATTGGCCCCGATCGCGTACAGCGAGCGACCGTAGACCGTGTAGCGGAGCACCGCCCAGAAGAGGATGACGATCCCCCCGAAGATATACACGGGGATCGGGATCCCAAGGCCGATGATCGGCAGGCCGTCCGGCGGAAACCGCAGGACGCCGAGATCACCGAAATTCTCGATTCGGATGGTCTGCCCGTCGCCGAGCACCTTGGTCAGACCGCGGAAGATCGCCAGCGTGCCGAGCGTCGTGATGAGCGCGTTGATTCCGATCACGGTCACGCAGAACGCGTTGATAAACCCGACGAGCAAGGTCGCGAGCACGGCGACGACGAGCGCCGAGGTGATCTGCAGGTTCAGGGCCAGGGGCAGGTCCACGCCGCCGGTCCCAGGGGCGAGGGCTGCGACGGCCATCATCATGCCCGCAAAGCCCACGCCGGAGCCGACCGAGAGATCGAACTGGCCGGAGATCAACAACAGCGTGGCGGGGCACGCGATGATCCCGACCACGGCCACCGTCTGCAGGATATTGATGAGGTTCTCGCCCTCGAGGAAGAACGGGGAGGCGATGGCGAAGTAGACGAACAGCGCGACGAGCACGACAACGAGCGCGCCGGTCTCCGGCACGGACAAGCCCCGACCACGGCTCGGCAGCGCCACGGCAGGCGATGGGGTCGCGGGTTGGGGTACCGAGGTCGGGTCCTGCGAGGTCACGGGGGTCAGCCTCCTGATGCGGCGAGCAGCCGCGTGGTCGTGACCGCGTCGCCGGTCAGGTCCGCGACGATGGCCCCCTTGGCCATGACGTAGACCCGGTCCGCGACCTGGACGGCCTCTTCGTAATCCGAGGTGCTGATGAGGACCGCGACTCCCTGGGTCGACAGGTGCCGGAGCGCTCGGTAGATGTCCTGGCGGGCGCCGACATCCACGCCGCGAGTCGGCTCGATGAGCACGAGGACCTTGCTGTTGCGTTCCAGCCACCGGGCCAGGAGGACCTTCTGTTGATTACCGCCCGACAGCGTCCCCATCGTCTGGCGTGGATCGTTCCGAGAACGGATGGACAGCTTGTCGTGCCAGCGTCGATATGCTTTCGCCTCCGCCCGACGCGAGATGAACTGGCCGAACCGGGCGAGGCGGCCCCACGAAGCGACCGCGACGTTCTCCATGACGGGGCGGACCATGAAGCCGCCGCCGGCCTTGCGGTCCGCGGGCAGAAACCCCACACCGGCACTCACGCCGGACGCGGGACCGTTGATGACGACCGGCTGGCCCTCGATCTCGAGCGTGCCGGCGGTCACGGGCCGCAGCCCATAGGCTGTCTCCCCGACCTCGGCGGCTCCGGAACCCAGCTTGCCGTAGATCGCCACGATCTCGCCCCGGTGTACCTCCAGCGAGACGTCGCGGAAGTAATCACCTGACGCGGCGTCCGTCCAGCGGATCGCGGGTACGCCGGATTCGATCGTCGTGGACGGTATCGGGCGGGCGATCTCCGAGATGTGCCGGCCGACCATCGCCTCGATCATGGACGCGCGATCTGTGTCGGCGACCCTGGCCAGCAGCGCCACGTTCCCGTCGCGCAGTACCTGGACCTGGTCGGCGATCGCGGTGACTTCGTCGAGGCGGTGGGTGATGTAGATGATCGCCACACCCTGGTCGCGGAGGCGCCGCACGAACGTGAACAGGGTTTCCGCCTCGTGATGCGAGAGGGCGGCCGTGGGTTCATCCAGGATGAGCAGGCGTGCCTTACGGGAGAGCGCCCGCGCGATCTCGATGATCTGACGCTCGCCCACGCGCAGCGTCGAGACCCTCCGGCCCGGATCGATGTCGACGCCGAGCTCCTTGAGGATCTGTTTTGCGCGCTGGTTGACGGCGCTCCAGTCGATGATGCCGAACCTGTTGGGTAACCGACCGAGGGAGATGTTCTCCGCGACCGTCAGGGTGGGGGCGTCCTGGAACTCCTGGAAGATGATCGCGACCCCAAGGTCGCGAGCGGTGATGGGGGTGAGGGATGGGTAGGCGACATCGTCGACGACGATGTCGCCCGAGTTCGCTGTGTAGTCCCCGGCGATGATCTTGACCAGGGTGGACTTGCCGGCGCCGTTCTCGCCTAGCAGGGCCAGCACTGAGCCGCCGGTGGCCTCAAGGTCCACCCCGTGGAGGACCTCGATACCACCGAACGACTTGCGGATGTCCTTTG
>JANOIS010000403.1:0-3226 GCA_031407755.1 Chloroflexota bacterium
GGTCAGCGAACCGTATCCTCCGCCGCCGTGTAGCGCCGGGTCATACAGGCCACCAAAGAAGAAGTATTCGACGATGTCGAAGACGCCGTTACCGTTCGTGTCGTCGTCCAGATCGACCGAGCAGCCACAAGCCAGGCGGACTGTGCGCAGAAGCCACGCCCCGTCGCCTTCGCCATCGTCGTCCGTGTCGGTCAGGATGGGGTTGGTTCCCACCATGACCTCGACACCGTCCCAGAGGCCGTCGTTGTCGGTGTCGCGGTCACGCGGATCGCAGCCGAGCCAGATCTCGATCTCGTTGGACAGTCCGTCGCCATCGATGTCGTCGTCGCAGGCATCGCCGACTCCGTCGCCATCGAGGTCCGCCTGGCCGGCGTTGGCGGATGATGGGCAGTTGTCTGTCGCGTCCGGCACGCCGTCACCGTCGGTATCCGGGTCTGGAGCCGGGCCATCCACGGTGTAGGTCACCGTGTGCGTGTCCGACTTGCCGCCCGTGTCCGCGTAGCTGCACGTGACGGTGTAGACGCCGCCAACAGGCCCGCTGATGACCGGTTGGACGGTCGTGATCGTCCCGTCCTCGCGATCGCGCACATCACAGGTGGGGGTGGGTGCCGTGGCATAGATCGCACCGTCCGTCACGCCCGTGACCGTGACATTCGGCGCCTCATTGGCGATGACGGTGATGGACGTGGGGCCCCGAGTACCGCGGTCGGCCGCGTTGTAACAGACTTGGTGCTTGACGCGATCGACCAGACACAATGCCGCGATCGTCCAGTCGCCGCCGCGGTCATAGGTCGGGAAGGTCACCGAAGCCCGCACCGTCCCGTCCGTGATCCGAATGTCGGGGAGGCTCTGAAGGAAGGTGGGTGAACGATCGATGAAAGGTGGGCTCGCGCCCACGATCGTCGGGCTGCGGAACGTGAGATAGGCGGCCTGGACACCCGACAGTTCGTCGATCACGTCGAACTCGACCGTCACTGTCGCGGGTGCCGTTGACACGTCGATCGCCCCCGGCGAGAAGCGGAATGCTGTGATCGACGGGAGACCTGTGTCGGTCGGGTCGGACACGACCTCGAAGAAGGGACTCGGCAGGATCGCCGCCAGACCGGCCCCGCTGTACGTACGGCTGTTGAACCTCCGATCCGCGATCTGGACGGAGTCGACGATCCACACGCCGGGCTCGGAATAGCGAGACAGGCCGGACTCGAAGTAGTTTCCGATCGGCGTGGCTGTGGACGTCTGTCCGTCACCTGACAGTGTCAACGTGTCCACCGCGACGGTGCCCGACGCAACGGCCTGGGCGACCATCCTCTGCCGGCCCGATGGCGACCTCAGGATGGCGTTGGCGTAGTACACGCCGGAGCCGCCGGTGTCGGTTGCATCCCACTCGAAGATCGGGAACCCGTCGTTGGCGCTGACGTCGAGCGGGCTCGGTGTCACGCGGACGGCTGTGATCGCCGGAGCGAACGTGTCCGTGCTGGGCGTGGACTGGACGGTGAACGAGACGGCCCCAAAGGCCAACGCTTGCGCGGCCGTGTATGAGCGAGTATTGCCGACAACGTCCGTTGTGTCGGCGCGCGCGACCGTCCATGTGCCGGACTCGCGAAAGGTATCCAGGACGGCGCTGGTTTCGTAGTCACCCTGGTGGGCGTCGCCGGACGTGCGCTGTCCGGGTCCGAACGAGAAGTCGACCTGTTGCGTGCCGGATGGCGACCCGTAATACACTCGAACGACCGCGACGCCCGACTTGTCGTCGGTGAATCGAGCCAAGGCCACGATGGTCGCGTTGGTCACCCGCACATCGACGGCCGTCGGGCTGATGCTGAATGAAGCGACCTCGGGGCCGATGATGTCGGGATTCGAATCGACCGGTAGGTGGTTTGCGGACGCCGTCGCGGCCGTTCCGCCGGTGAGGATGATGGACAGGATGATTGCCGCTGTTGCTCGGGCTCGCCACTGGCCTCGACGCCATGCGATCGCTGTGTGCATCAGGTCCTCCGGCGCCATCGGGCGCGCTCCGTCGGGTGTCCGTACGCGCACGAACCCCTCGATGGGCTGACCCTATGGTCAGAAACGACGCGTTACATCGGGAGGAATCCCTATGTGGCCTGTGAACTGCTCTTTATTTGTGGCGGACGCGACGGCTGCATCCTCCGACACAACCATTGGCCGCCGCTCGGCGTTCGGCGTTCGGCGTTCGGCGCCCGGATTCCACCCGGAGTAGAGCGGGAGGGGGAACCAGGGCCGTAACGACCGATCCGAGACGGTGAGCAGGCCGGTTCCACGCCCCGCTGAGCGTAGCGTGAGGCGCCCAGGGCTCGGGCCGCTCCGTTAGCGGCGACGGTGCCCCGCGGCGTCTACTGGGAGTGGAATCCGGGGCGTGATGGAAAAGGCGCTCCCGACTAGCCCGCGATCCCGGGCCACGCGCAGGGCAGGTCAGTCGCCGTCGTAGCGTTTGAAGACGACCGCGCCGTTATGGCCGCCGAGGCCGATGTTATTGGACAGGGCGTAGCGGATCGGCAGCGACTGCGTCTCGGGCTGGACCCACAGGTCGCACTCCGGATCGACGTCGCGGAAATTGAGCGTGCCCGGGGCGCATTGCTCGGCCACGGACATGACCGTCGCGAAGGCCTCGAAGGCACCTGCTGCACCCATCATGTGACCGGTCATCGACTTCGTCCCGCTGATCGCGATCTCATGCCGGTCGCGCGCGGCCCGTGGCCCGAAGACGGTCCAGATGGCCTCCGTCTCGCGCTTGTCGCCGAGCGGTGTGGACGTCCCGTGCGGGTTGATCAGATCAACCTCGTCGGCTGGCACACCGCGGCGGTCCAGGGCCATCTTCATCGCCCGGGCCGAGCCCGCTCCGGCCGGGATCGGCTGGACCATGTCCCAACCGTCCGCCGCCGACCCATAGCCCACGATCTCGGCATAGATGCGCGCGCCACGGGCCTTGGCCAGCTCGAGATCCTCGAGGAACAGCGACCCCGCACCCTCGCCCAGGACGAACCCGTTGCGGGTCGCATCAAACGGCCGCGATACGGTCTGGATCGGTTCATCGGGGCGAGGCATGCCCATCCCGCGCATGTTGGAGAAGCCGGCATGACCGGCCTCGATGAACGGCGCCTCCGTAGAGCCCGAGATGACCGCGATGCAGTCGCCCCGGCGAATCGCCTCGGCCGCCTCGCCCACGTTGTGCGTGCCGGTCGCGCAGGCGGACACGATGCACACG
>JANOIS010000406.1:0-5362 GCA_031407755.1 Chloroflexota bacterium
ATCAGCGGGGCGCGCGGCGCGGGGGGGGCACTGCGCAGGGGGCGCGGCGCGGGCAGGCCTGCCGGGCCGAGTCGACATGATCGCTCTCATCGATCATCCCGGGCCGGAGCGTACTGGGCTGATACCCCGGAACGTCGTTCGTGGGCACCAGTCCCTCGTGGCCAGGTCCGACTCGATCAACCACAGCGATCAGGGGCGCAGCGCCGGCGCGCGGCGGGCGGGCGCGCGGCGCGGCCTCAGCGCGCGCCGGTGCCCTCGGTCGATCGATCTGTGGCGTCGTCGACGCGGGTCAGCGCGCCTGCCGCCGATGACTCGCGGCGGATCACGGACAGACGGATGCCCGTGAACGGGATGCGGATCTGGCGGAAGGCCTCGATCGAGACGAGGAAGCCGGCAAACAGGAACAGCACGCCGAGGAACTTGCCGAGCTGGAACAGGTCCGTCGACCCGAACCGGTTGAGCGAATCGGTGATGCCCGGGATGAACCCGCCGATGGCGATGAGGATGGTCGCCGGCACGCGGCTGTGGATCCTCCGTGTTACCAGCGCCCGTGCCGTGCCTGGCAGCGACGCCACGAGGTTGACCAGGATCGCGACCGGAGCGATCAGCAGGTTGAACAGGAATTCGTCGCCCGGCTGGTTCGGGTCCAGCGAGTAGGGCAGGATGCGCTTCTTTGGCATGAACACGTACGTGCTGAAGATCGCGCCGAGGACCAGGGCCAGGGCGCCGGTGATGTTGAGGAACGGCGTCAGCAACCGGAGTGTGCCGGGGAACAGGTCGCCGACCGGCACGCCGGTCACGGGATCCAGCGCGTAGCCGGGCGCCGGGATCGTGGCCGTCAGCATGAGCACCAGCGCCAGAACGGACGCACCGATGACCGCACCGGCGGCGAGGGTCGGCCAGCGTTCGTTCTGGAAGTACGTCTCGACCGCGACGGCCAGGGCCAGGATCAGTGCGGCGATGAGGTACAGGATCGGGGCGGAGCCCGCGCCCGGATAGTCGTATCGACGCTGCGTGAGAAGCGTGAACACGCCGGCGAGGACCAGACACAGTGCAAAGCTGTACCCGAACCGCGTCCGACTCAGGAGGAACGTCGTCCCGAGACCGAGCCAACCAGCCGTCAGGACCGCGCCGGTCAGGTACCACGATCGATACAGGAATTCGTTCCAGCCACTCGCGGCGGCGATCGCCTCGATCCCTGCCGCGACGCCGTAGAACAGCATCCCGATCGCCCAGATCAACTGGAAGCCGCCGCGCCGCTCGCGCCACTGATCGAAAAGGGCAAGGCTGAAGACGAGCGCGAGGATCGCCGTGATGGCCGGCAGGATCAGCTGCGGCTGCACGTTCAGCCCGGCTCCTGGGTGTGCGTGGCAATGAACCGCAGCAGCAATCGATCGAGCAAGGTCGAGGCATCGCCGTACAGCCGCGCGAGGCGGGTCGGGTCCATCGATCGCCGTCGACCGAGTCCGGACAGCTCGGCCAGGATCGGTTGGCGAGCCGCAACGAACAATGTGACCGCCTCGGTCAGGCTCGTGCCGGCGGCGGCGAGACGGGCCGCGTGGTCATCGACGATCGTCGTCGCCTCGCTCTCGAGTCGATCGCGCGTTCCAGGGTCGTCGGGGTCGGCGTCGAGATAGTCGATCAGGGCGGCGACGAGACGGCGGCCGTCGCGCCGGTAGGCATCCCGCTCGTGCTCGTCAAGGGCAGCGGCGAGCGGGTGTTCCGTGCCCGCGTCCGCGACGTAGCGCTGGCGGTAGACGCGGTTGAGTCGCTCGGGCGAGGCGCCCAGGCTGGCCAGCGGGCGGCCCGCCCCGCGCCGGCGGTCCGTGGCGAGATGCTCGAGGGCGCGCCGGTCGAACCGTCGGTGGCCACCCGGCGTGGTCCAGGCCGCGACCCGGCCCTCATCGGCCCAGCGGCGGAGTGTGTCCGGATCGATTCCGAGCAGCCGGCTGGCCGGGCCCAATGACAGCCACCGACCATCCCGAGCGACGGACGGAGCGAGGTCTGACACAGGAACCTCTGGTCGGCAAAGGAGCCGACGGGCCAGCACAGCCGGGGGGGACAGCCGGCGGCCCGTCGACATGGAGAACCTCGGCGAATCTGGGTATCCAGAAGGACCGGCGGCGAAGCAACGATAGGGCGGGCGGCCGCGGCGTGTCAAACCGCATCGGGGGTAGTAGATAGCGCACAGGGAAGTTGCCGTCGGAGACAGTTCCGGTCGTCTCCGGCGAACGCATCACGACCTCGGCGCTAGCGCCGGGGGTGCGTGGACGTCACCGCGGCATCTTCAGAACAACCTCTTCGACCGGTGGAGCCCCCACGTCGACGTGTCCGCATTTACCTCGCTACGGGGCTGGCCGCCCCCCAGCCATCCAGGCTCCTACAAACCACCGCGTCGAGGTGTCGCAATCGGGGTCCGGTCGCACTAGCCAATCGACGGCATTGGCCCAGGACGCGTCCAAGGGACCGGCCTCTCGGCCACCAGCGCCGCCACCGGCCAGCGAGACAGTGTCGCCGTCTCGCAAGAGGACTGAGGAGCCGTCCGGAGCCTTGAGGGCGATAGACCTGTCATTGGCTCGCCACGCTGTTCGATCGCCGGGCCAGACGAGGAAGAGACGCTCGCCGGCTCCGAGGAGATAGGCACAACTCGCAGCCACCTCGAGGACGCCCCGGGCTTGCGCCTCGAGCGACAATTCAGACGGCTGCGCAACAGCTAACGGACCCCACCCACCAGCGGCCCCAGTGTCATCGACCACGCCAGGGGACGCACAGCCAAGGAGCCCGAATGCGGCGGTGGTAGCAAGCACCACCACCACTCCCGGCGCCGCTCGTCCCAGGGTTCGTCGGTGTCGCCCGCCACCTGAGGGGCGGTCGCCGCGCGCTCGCATATCGGCCACACGCGTAGAACGACGGGAGCGGAGAAAAGTTCCCTCGCTACTGCGTCTTGACCTTCACTCCGCCCAGTGCTTCGTCAATATGGTCAGCTTTACTGAAAGCGTCGAGGCCGTCGCAGTTGCCCGTGTGGAAGCCATAGGCCCGGTTCCCCCAGTACCATGGGCCTCCACTGTCGCCTCCGCCCAGGGTGTCCCCATTCATGACCACGAGCCGGTCGAGGTGTTCGCACGCCGCCGAGGGAATCAAGACTTCGAGGCTGCAGTCACGGTCGTTGGTCTGCCGTCCGTAGCCGCAGATTGGCTCGCCCACCGTAAAACTTGCGGCGGGCTCGACCGAAGTGACGTCCCGGATCATTGACGCGTCGGCGTAAAAGTCGTCCGGCTCGAGCTCGGTCGTAGTGAGCCACTGAAAGTCCCCGTACGCACCCTCTACTCGCGAACGGTATGTCATGGCGTGGACAGCGTGGCCTGGGTGAACGATCTGGTTCTGCGATATGCAGTGACCCGCGGTTCCAATGCCGTCTGTACTCGTTGGAAAGACTGTTCGATTGACCGAGAACCCGCTGGTGCACTCATTCACGCCGCTTCGTCTGAGCTGCATGCCGCCGTAGGCAGCCTCTGGGACGAACAGACGATCGGAGGAGATTGTTGCCGTGGTTCGGCCTCGTAGGCCTGGAGGGACGGCTGCCAGCACCTCCGCCGCGGAGAGGAGGCGGCCGCTTGCTGGGGCAACAGCAACGTGAATTCGGTTCCCCGCCGTCATTTCTACCCATGTGAACACCGACGAGTGCCCTGTCGCCATGATCGAGTTGTGGACGTTGAGCTTCTGCGCTTCAAGTTCCTGTGACGAAAAAGGCTGTTGGTCCGCAATCTGAATTGGCACGCCCGCGTCGGCGATGAGCGCGCGAATCGCCTCGTCTGCGGGCCCTTTGACATATATCGTGGGAGGGTCTCCCGGGCGTGGCCCCATCGCGGACCCGACGAACGATTTCGGCCGCAGCTCTGCGACTCGCGTCGCGACGAGACCGACTGCCTCAGTAGCGCGATAGTACTGATCGGTCTGGGCGATCGTCCAGCCCTTCGACTGCGCCAAAAGAGCGAGGTCTGCCGCGAGCGCGTCGTCCTCAGATTGAAAGACGGCGCCTCCTTCAGAGGCGGCCGTAGCTGCGGTTCGTGTCGACCCGAGGGTCATCAGGAGCCCACCCAAAACGACAGCGACGATAGTTGTCACGTGGCGCATGGCCTTGCTTCCTTCCAGGATCCTCTCGCGATCGAGGCGTTGCGATGGCAGCAACAACGATAGCGACGCCGTCAATCCCCATTTCGCTGTCGATCCACTATCTAACAACTACTCAGAGAGGCAGGTCTTCGGCCCGGACTTTCGCGGACGAAACCGGTCGACCCGATTTGCCCTACCACGGGGCTGCGGGAACCGAGACTGGCGTTCGGCGCGCGGTACCTGCCCACCGAAGGCCAAGGAGGCGGGGAGCCATCTGATTTGCTTGACGCGACTCTTTGCCCAGCGGCCACCACCATGCGCGCGAGTGTCGAGCTTCCGCACGCGGAAACAACCGCGATGACCATGGCCAAGAGGCCCGACACGGCTTGAGCACGACGTCGGGCCTGACTTGGTGGCCTGCGGCGCGGCGATACAGCCATGTAGCTCAACAATGGAGCGTTGGGCTGACCCAGTTGTCACCTCATCCTGGCGCGGCTCAGGACGGCGTTGAGCAGGCGGGTGACCTCGGCCGGGTCGGCGGCCCCCAGCTGCGCACCTCGTCACGGAGCCGGTAGGCGCGCTGGCGGCAGGCCGCTGTGCAGTACCGGCGCCGGCGCAGGTGCCTGCCCGGTGCGGCATGGCGCTGCACACGACGCAGCCCGGCGTCCGCTGACGGACCGTGCTCGTTTCGTCACGCGACCCGCGAGCCCACCCACGAGTGCCCGGGCGCCCGCCTCGGCCTCGGCCGGCGTCGTGGCTCCATCGAGCGCTACCCAGTTGGCCGCCCGGACCCGCCCGTGGAGCCCCGGCCGCCTGGGCAGCTTGGTCAGGATGTTCCGGACTCGGTGCACGGTGCACCTGGCCCGGTCGGCGTCGGGCCACAGCTCGATGACGGCGTGGATGACTACCTCGTCAATCCGCATCGGGGTCGGGCGGGGCGGCGGATTCCGCCCCAGCAACAATCGCTGGACGGTTCGGGCCTGCAAAGGCCGGGCCGACCGATCAGGCTGGGACGAATTCGTGGTCGTCGCGGTGAACGCCGACGCACAGGCCCCAGCGGTCCGGACCCACGCCACCGCCCAGCCCCGGACCCGGACCCGGGATCGGGACGGGTCGCATGATCTCGCGGACCTCGCTGCGGCGGCAGAACAGTTCGCCACGGCCCGCCATCCAACGCCGGACGCAGGCCGCGTCACCGTGGAATTGAAACGGACCCGGGTTGATGGCGGGACGAGCCGTCCAGGACACG
>JANOIS010000455.1:0-1670 GCA_031407755.1 Chloroflexota bacterium
ATCGCGTCGCCCTCGCAGGCGGTCCGGAACATCCGCATCGTCCGGCCGTCGGGCTCGATCAGCAGCTGGTGGCCGGTGTCGCAGGGCGTGCCCGTCCAGGTCAGGGTGATGCGGTTCGCACGCGAGACCGAGTCGGGCTGACTGACGACGACCGTGCTGCCATCGGTGGAGCCGCCGTCGAGTGGTGTGCCCGAGACGGCCTGGAACAGCGTGAGCGATTCGTCGGTGATCTCGATGAAGGCGTCCGCGCCCACGACCTCGTCGAGGTCCACGCGGATCGTCGCCACCGGCGGCAGCGTCGGCGATGGAGCAGGGCCGGTCGGCACCAGGGTCGGCCCCGACGACGGAGATGCGTCGGGCGGCACCACGACCGGACGGCCTTCGAACAGCCCACCCACGGACGCGACGGTGAACGCCGCCAGGAACAGCAGCCCTAGGGCGACGATCGTCGCCACGCGGGGCAGTCCACCACCGGCGCCGAGTCGACCCACGCCGGGCACCGAGCCGTACCCGTCCATCGGATCGGGACGGAGCGCGTCAAGGACGTCCCGCCGGCGCGGATGCGCTCGGGCGTACGCGACGGCGCCATCGATGGCGCGTTCCGGCGCGCGGCCACCATCCTCGCGGAGGAGACCAGCGAGCCGGCGCTCGAGGTCGGTGGTGGCGTTGCGATCATCCTGTTGGTTCATGCGCTCCGCTCCCTGGGGTCGATGGTCCGTTCGTCGGCCTCGATGGTCGCGCGCATGGCGCGGGTGGCGTAGTGAGTTCGTGAGGCGGCCGTCCCGACAGGGATGCCCAGGACATCGGCGACCTCGACCAGGGTCAGGCCGGCGTAGTGCTGGAGGACGAGCACGGCTCGCTGGTCCGGCTTGAGGGTCTGGAACGCGCGGTCGAGCTGGTCCCGATCGGCGATCACCCGGTATTGATCGGGCGCCCTGGAGGTGTCGGCGTCATCGGGGAGCAACTGCACGACGCCGCCGCCTCGGCGCTCCCGGCGCGATGCCGTGACGCTGGCCCGCACGACCAGCCGATACGTCCAGGCATCGAAGCGCTCAGGGTCGCGCAGTCGTGGCAGCTCGTCCCAGATCGTGATGAGCGTGCCCTGCAGCACGTCTTCCGCGAGATGGTGGTCGCGCAGGATCCGCTGGGCGATGCCGAACAACCGCGGCGACGCCAGGCCGACAAGGTCCTCGAATGCTGCGGCGTCGCCGCGGGCGGCCCGTTCGACGAGGGTTCGTTGCATCACGACGAGTATGAGCAGGCAGCTCCGCGGATCCTTCGATCTTCGTGACGGCAACCGCAGAAACGCCCGAAACGGCGGCTCGCGGCATACGTCGAGGCATCGCCATGGTCATTCAACATCTGCCTCGCGCCCCGCACGCCACGCTTCGCACCATCGTCGCCGGCATCATCGTCGTCGGGTTCGCGGCTGTGGGCTGCATGCCCGGAGGCGCGTCACCGTCGCCCTCGCCGAACGGGACCTCGGCCGTCGCTCCCACCTCGTGCTCCACGCCGCTCCTCCTCGATCCGTGGGTGACTCCGGGGCAGGCGTCAGTGGGTGGCTGGGACCTGCTTGACGCGGCCGTCGTGGGCACCGAAGTCCCAGACATCGATGTCCGGTGGTTGGATCCCGAGCGTCGTGAGCGCGGTGCAGATCTGGCTTCGGTGAT
>JANOIS010000342.1:0-2169 GCA_031407755.1 Chloroflexota bacterium
CGACGGCCGCCAGCACCGCATCGAATGACCCGAGACCGGGATGGTCGGCGAACAGCTGCAACCCGCGATCCAGGTCTTCTGGGGTGGCGATCAGCATCGTCAGACTCGAGGCGAACGCCCGTGCGGTGTCGACGGCGTCCGCCCGCGGCCGACGACGAGCGCGGATGTGGGCGAATTTCTGGATTGCCTCCAGCGTCGTCGCGCCGTCGACGCGACCCTCGCCGTGGGCGATAAGCAGTCGCTGGCACGGAGCGCGAAGCGGGTGTTCCTCGCCGACGGCGTAGACCAGGACGGCGGTGTCGAGGACGATCACAAAGCCCGGCGTTCGTGCTCGGCATCGAGCTCGCGTCGAAGGTCGGCCGGGTCGTCCGGCACCGGCATCGGAGGCGCCGCCAGGACGAATGCGATCGCTGAGCGCCGGATGTCGTCGCTCGCAGGCATCCGGTCGATGGCGTCGCGGATGACCGCCGCAACGGAGACATTCCGCCGCTTCGCCTCGATGGCGATCTTGCGGTGCCGGGGCTCGTCCAGGAGCAGGTGGACCCGATGGTCGAGATTGCGCATGCGTATACGCTAGCGCATGTCGGCGCAGGGGGCAAGACGGGCGTGGGGGGCCGCTGCGCGGTGTTGGGCGGCAGCCGCGATACTGAGGGAACGGGTAGAGGTGATGGGTTTGCGTGACAGGAGATTGCTGGGTTGACGAGCATCGAGACGGGCGGGGGTGAAGGGATCCCGAGGCGACGGACAGGTGGCCGGGCCGGCCACGAACGGCACGTTCTGCCGCAACAGCGCCCGTTCGCGCAGCCGCGGATGCGCTACCGCCCGACGGAGGTCGTCTCAGCGGACGAACTGGAATCGATCCACGACGCGTCGATGGGCATCCTCGAAGAGATCGGCATGGACTTCCTGGATCCGGAGGCCCGGGAGCTGCTGGTGGCGGCGGGCGCGCGCGTGGAAGAGGGTTCGGAGCGAGTCCGGTTCGATCGGGCGATGGTGGAGGAGCGGATCCGCACGGCGCCGTCCACCTTCACGCTGCATGCCACGAACCCGGCGCATCACCTGAAGATCGGCGGCGACTCGATGGCGTTCGGGTCCGTCGCGAGTGCGCCCAACGTGTATGACGCGGACGGGGGCCGACGGGTCGGCAACCGGGTCGATTATCAGAACCTGATCCGGCTGTGCCAGATGCTGAACTCGGTCCACTTCTTCGCGGGCTACCCGGTGGAGCCCGTGGACATCCACGCCTCCGTGCGACATCTCCACGCGATCCACGACCTGCTGACCCTGGCTGACAAGCCGATCCACGCCTACTCATTGGGCCGCCAGCGCAACATCGACGCGCTTGAGATGGTCCGGATCGCCCGCGGCGTGGACGAGGCGACGCTGGACAACGAACCCTCCATCTTCACCGTCATCAACTCGTCGTCGCCGCTGCGCCTGGACACGCCGATGCTGCACGGCATCCTGGAGTTCAGCCGACGCAACCAGGTCATCGTGATGACCCCGTTCACGCTCGCCGGCGCGATGGCGCCCGTGACCCTGGCCGGTGCGCTGGCCCAGCAGAACGCTGAGGCGCTGGCGGGAATCACCCTGACCCAGGTCGTCCGGCCGGGGGCCCCGGTCGTCTATGGCGGGTTCACGAGCAACGTGGACATGCAGTCGGGGGCACCGGCGTTCGGGACGCCGGAGTACATGCGCACCGCGATGATCGGCGGCCAACTGGCGCGTCGCTACGCGCTGCCGTATCGATCGTCCAACGTGTCGGCGGCCAACGCCGTGGATGCCCAGGCCGCGTACGAGAGCGTGTTCAGCCTGTGGGGCGCGATCATGGGCGGGGTCAACCTGCTCATGCATGGCGCGGGCTGGATGGAGGGCGGCCTCCACGCCGGCTTCGAGAAGGTGATCCTGGACGCGGACCTGCTGGGCATGGTCGAGGCGTTCCTGGACCCGGTCGTCGTGGACCGGGACACCTTGGCCATGGACGCCATCCGCGAGGTGGGCCCGGGTGGCCACTTCTTCGGGGCGCACCACACGCAGTCGCGCTTCAAGACCGCGTTCCACAAGCCCCTGCTCAGCGACTGGCGCAACTACGAGTCCTGGGAGGAAGCCGGGTCGCCGCAGGCCGCCGGCAAGGCCAATCGACTGTGGAAGGAGCTGCTGGCCGCCTAC
>JANOIS010000063.1:0-1764 GCA_031407755.1 Chloroflexota bacterium
CGCAGAAACGACATCATCCTGCTGATTCTGTGGTGGTCCACGAGGCATTCATGCAGAAACCGGTACTACCAGTACCGGCCTGCCCGTGGGTGGTCGGAACCCGCCGGCGCCGTCAGTCGCCAGCCTGCTGCGCCCAGAGCCACGCTCGCAGGCTGAGGCCAGAAGCCCGGACCTCCGCGGCCGCATCCCGACCGAGTTGGCGGCCGCCGTCAGCAACTCCATCACCTGCTCGCCCGCCAGTGAGTCGAGCGAGCCCGTCGGCTCGTCCGCGAAGATCACGGCGGGACCGGCGACGAGGGCCCGAGCGACGGCGATGCGCTGCGCCTGACCGCCGGACATATCGCCTGGTCGCCGGTGTTCGAGTCCATCGAGGGCAAGGCGCGGAAACCATGCAGCCGCGCGACCCTCGGCGTCCGCGCGTCGCGCGCCGTCCAGAAGCAGCGGCAGCGCGACGTTCTCCAGGGCGGTTAGTTCCGGTACGAGCTGACCGAACTGAAAAACGAACCCGAACGCTGTCCGGCGCAATCGACTCCGCTCGGATTCGCCCATCGTGTCGACGCGACGACCATCGAACTCGACCGTCCCGCCATCGGGGGTGAGGATCCCGGCGAGACAGTGCAGCAGCGTCGACTTGCCCGAGCCACTTGGGCCCATGATCGCCACGATCTCGCCGGCCGCGAGCGTGAAATCGATACCGCGCAGCGCATTCGTGGCGCCGAACTGTTTATGGAGATCGTGACCGACAAGGATCGGCGATTTGGTCGTGCGCATCGGAACATGCGTGGGGACGGGCAGCGGGGCGAGGGTGGTCATGGCAACTCCGTGGTGTCGAGGACGTCGCGGCGGAGGTCATCCACGCGCGCTGCGGTCAGGTCAAGCCAGCGCAGGTCGGCTTCAAGGTGGAACAGGGCGTAGTCGGCGAGCAGGGCAATGGGCAGGACCGACGTGCGCCGGACAGCCGTCAGTTCGCGCATGCGTTCAAGGTGGGCGTGACGTTCCGCGTCGACGATCGGCTCGACCGGGCGCCCGGACAGGATGGCGAGCACGACCTTCGTGAACAGCGCGGCCTGGAGGTGCGGCTCCGCGTCGAGCGGAACGGTCAACCAGCGGTCGAGTTCCTCCAGGCCATCAGGCGTGATGGCATAGCGTCGGCGATCCGGCCCTTCGGCTCGCTCCACCCCGTCCAGTCGGACCCGCCCACGGGTCTCGAGGCGGGACAGGGTCGCGTAGACCTGGGCGAAGGCCACGGGATGGTCCGGCGCGAAGTACCGATCGACGAGGCGCTTCAGGTCGTAGCCATGGCGCGGCCCTAGTTCAAGAAGTCCGAGAACGGCGTAAGGAACGCTCATGCCCGCAACTATACACGGTGTTTATAGTTGGTCAAGGGGACGTGCGGGGCGGACGCGCGGTCCTGTCCTTGGTGCCGCGCCCGATCCGGCGACCGACACCGGTACTGACAGTACCCATTTCCGCACAGCCACGCTCGGTCACGCGCGCAAACGACACGAACCTGTCGAGTCTGCGGCCGGCCACGAGGTGTTCATCCGAAAGCCGGTACTGCCAGTACCGGACCCGGGGCGCGCGGGCGCCGCGCGCCCGAGCGGCGCCCCTCACCGCCGCGCCCCGACCCGTCAGTCGCTGATGAGTGGCACATCCACCACGTGCTCGGCCAGGAACCAGACCTGCAGCTCGTGCATCCGCAGCACATCGCCCATGAGCAGGTCGTTGCTGCCGTAGTCCTCGGACTTCTCGGTGGTCTTGATC
>JANOIS010000078.1:0-1520 GCA_031407755.1 Chloroflexota bacterium
CGCGAATCTGGCCACCACGATGCAGGAAGTGGTTGCGGCCCGCCCCGGCATCGTCCGCCGCATCCCCAGCGAGAAGGAGATCCAGGGCTGGATCGATCGCTCAAAGGGTCTGCCCACGGTCGTCGAACACTGAGAGCGGCGACCATGCTGGGTGAATTCAAGGGGTTCCTGCTCAAGACGAACGCGCTCGCCCTCGCGATCGGCGTCATCATCGGCGGTGCGCTCGGCACCGTCGTCAACTCGCTCGTCAACGACATCATCATGCCGCCCATCGGCATGGCACTCGGTGGTGTCGATTTCGCCAACCTCAAGATCATCCTCAAGTCGGCGTCCGGAGATCCGGCGACGGAGGTGGCCATTCGCTGGGGTGCCTTTGTCAACGCGATCATCGCCTTCGTCGTGATCGCCTTCGTCGTCTGGCAGATCAGCAAGATGTTCATCAAGCCGGAGCCGGCCATGGAGGTCAAGACCTGCCCGTTCTGCAAGGAGCCGAACGCCATCGACGCCAGCAGATGCAAGGCCTGCACGAGCTCGATCTGAGGGTTCCGCGGAAGGGGTCCGCTACCCGCCAGGCGGGTCAACTGGCGGACGCAATGACAAGAGGCGCGACCGTTCAGCGGTCGGGGCTCGGGTAGCTGCCCAGGACCCGGGTCATCGTCGTGACGCGCTCGAGCTCCGCCAGCGCCGTTGCCATCGCAGGGTCCGCGACATCGCCGTCGAGATCGATCCAGAAGACGTATTCCCAGGCGCGTTCACGACTGGGTCTCGACTCCAGCTTGCGCAAGTTCAGACGGTGGTCCGCGAGGACCCGCAGGACCTCGAGCAGGGTGCCCGGCTCGTTGTGGACCGCGACGACGATCGTCGTCCGTCGTAGAGCCGGCGGATCGAGGAGCGGCAAGGCCGCCGACCCCGGCCGGCCGAGGACGAGGAACCGCGTTCGATTGTCCGGGAGGTCGCCGATGTCGGCGGCCAGCACCTCAAGCCCGAACAGTCCGGCGGCCCGCGGCGAGAGAACGGCCGCCGCTCCGTGCTCGGCCGTGTCCGCGATCGCCTTCCCCGCCCCGGCCGTGTTGTAGGTCGACAGGAGCTGCCACGACCGGGAACGCAGGAACGCCTCCGCCTGGCCAAGGGCCTGGATGTGCGAGTAGACGCGCTTGATGTCTTCCAGCCGCTGGCTCGGGAGGGCCGCCAGGCATAGATGCACCGGGATGACGACCTCGCCGTGGATCACGAGGTCGTGCTCCAGGAGCAGGTCGTAGTTCTCGCGGACCGTGCCATGGATGACATTCTCGATCGGCACCACGCCGGCGGCGGCGCTAACGGCCGCCACGGCATCGAACACCGCTCGAAAGGTGCCGTGCGCCGTGCGCGTCACGTCCCCGAACGCGGTCAGGACGGCGTCTTCGGCAAACGCTCCGGGCTCCCCGGCGTAGGCGACGGATGGAGTCTTCGCGACCATGCCCCCGAGTGTAGAACGCGATGGCCGGCCGCGACCCGCGATTCGTTCCTTCGTCGCCGCA
>JANOIS010000107.1:0-5096 GCA_031407755.1 Chloroflexota bacterium
TGTCGACGGCCAGCGACTTTGTCCACCAAGCGGCCAGCGATTCTGTCATCGGCGGCGGTCCCGGTAGCGACGCCAGGGATGGTCGGGACGCGGCCGCTGGACGACATCGCTGGCTGGCTCCGGGGCCGGAGACTTCTCGGCGTCGAGCAACGCGGTGAGCTCGGCCGGCAGCTCGCGATCCGAGGGCCTCTGGAGATTTCGGGCACGGAGTTGGCCGGCGTTCGGCGGCGCGGGCCGGACCGGATAGCAGACGCCCTCGTGCTCGATCCAGAGACTGCCGTCGAGTCGCTCCTGGAGGATGACCGAGCGGCCGGCCCAGCTGCGACCGTCGGGCCGGCGGGGGAGGGCGAGGGCGTCGCCCGGCCAGCTGATCGTCGCGTCGTTGGCGACCCGGCGAGGGTAGTGGAAGCAGAAGATGGCCTCGGGGCTGACGCCGTCGGGGACCGACCGCCAGGCCGTCTCGGGCTCGGCTGCGGGGACCGCGAACCGCGCGTTGTGGCGGACGAGGAAGCCAGGCAGAAAGGCGTTGGCAGCCTCGATCGTGGTGATCCCCGCGAGCCGGAGCTCGGACACGAGCCGGTCCTGGAATGTCCCCCACAGCCGCTCGACCCGACCCTTGGCCTGGGGGCTGCGGGCGCCGATCCAGCCGATGTCGAGCTCGTCGAGGGCCCGACCAACCTGGGTCAAGCTGCGCTTGCCGGTGAGCTGCTCGGTGAGCGTCGGCGGTCGGCCGGGCTCGCGCAGGAAGATCCCGTGGCGGTCGGAGTAGATGGCGCCCGGCAGACCATACCCCTCGGCGGTCCGGGTCAGCATCGTGAAGTAGCCGGCGGCGTCCTCGGCGAGCCGGAAGGTGGCGCCGGTCACGAGCCCGGTCGCGTCGTCGATGCCGGCCACCAGCGTGGCGAACGGCAGCTCTGGGCCGAACCAGCGATGGCGGCTGCCGTCGACCTGGAGGAGGAGACCCTCCCGGGCCATCCGGTCGCGCCGGCTCCGATGGCGCGGCGGCCGTCGGCGGCGGACCGGGGCCAGGCTGGCCTCGGCCAGGATCCGTCGGAGGGTCCGGGCGGCGATGACCATCCCCTCGCGCTCGGCAAGGAGCTCGGCCAGATGCGCCCGGTTGACCCCGGCGTACGTCGTCGTCGCCAGCTCGACGAGGCGGGCCCGACGGGCGGCATCGATCCGATTGGCTGGTGGCCGGCCGCGGTTGCCGTGGGTGAGTGCCGCCGGACCGTCGCGGTACCGGACGAGCAGCCGATCGACCTGCCGGGTCGACAGCTTCAGGATGTGGGCAGCCTGGTCGATCGTCAGGCCACCGTCCACGACATGCTCGAGCACATACGCTCGATGCTGGGCCCGCGCCTCGGGCAGGGTCTGTCTGTCCTTCGGTTCCATGGACCGGAGGCTGACAAAGTCGCTGGCCGCTTAGCTCGGACAGAATCGCTGGCCGTTGACACACGACCGGGACTTCGGTTGACACAGATTTCGGGGCCCGGATATACTCCGCTTTCGTGGCCTCGGGAGGGGTCCGCCCTCGGTGCTTGCGCCGACGACCATCTCGACCACACCACACCACCCCCGGTCCCAGCCGGCTCGCCTCGCGGGGCGTTCAACGGTGACGCAGGACCGGACCGCGGTCCTCTTCGACCGCCTCGCATCTGCAACGTCGTGAACCGAAAGGAGGAGCGTCTTCGTGCCGACCATCAGCCAGCTCGTGCGTCACGGTCGCAAGCCCAAGATCAAGAAGGTCAAGGCGCCCGCCATGCGCAAGAACTGGAACAGCCTGCGACGCCGCCAGGTGTCGATCCCGGGCGCCCCCCAGAAGCGTGGGGTGTGCTTGCAGGTCCGGACGATGACGCCCAAGAAGCCGAACTCGGCGCTGCGCAAGATCGCACGCGTGCGGCTGTCCAACCAGATGGAGGTCACGGCCTACATCCCGGGCATCGGCCACAATCTCCAGGAGCATTCGGTGGTCCTCGTCCGCGGTGGCCGAGTCAAGGACCTTCCGTCGGTCAAGTACCACATCATTCGGGGCACGCTGGACGCCGCCGGGGTGCGCGATCGCAAGCAGGGTCGCAGCAAATACGGGGCGAAGGCGCCCGCCAAGAGCGGGGCCAAGTAGGATGCCGCGTCGAACCAGCATCCCGCGCAAGACAAAGTACGAGGTCGTACCGGCCAACCGGATCACGCATCGTTTCTCGGCCAAGCTGATGAAGGGTGGCAAGCAGAACCTTGCCCAGCGGATCCTGCGTCAGGCGCTCGCCCGCGCAGAGGCCCAGGCAGGACGGCCGGGGCTCGAGATCCTCGAGGCGGCCATGCGCAACGCGACCCCCATCATCGAGGTCAAGCCTCGCCGCGTCGGCGGTGCTACCTATCAGGTCCCGGTCGAGATCCGGGGCGACCGCCGCCTGTCGCTCGGTGTCCGTTGGCTTGTCCAGGCGGCCCGTCGGCGCAACGGCAAGAGCATGAGCGAGAAACTCGCCGCAGAGTTCGTCGATGCCATGAATGGCCTGGGCACTGCGGTCAAGCGACGAGAAGATACCCACAAGATGGCTGAGGCGAACCGCGCTTTCAGCCACTTCAAGTGGTAGAAACGGGAGCATAGACAGACCGTGGCACGCAAGGTTCCGCTCGCCAAGACGCGGAACATCGGCATCATCGCGCATATCGACGCGGGCAAGACCACCGTGACTGAGCGGATCCTCTTCTACACGAAGAAGATCTACAAGATCGGTGAGGTCCATGAGGGCGCGGCCACCATGGACTGGATGCCCCAGGAGCAGGAGCGCGGCATCACCATCACGGCCGCCGCAACGACGGCGTTCTGGGGTGACCACCGCATCAACATCATCGATACGCCCGGGCACGTGGACTTCACGGTCGAGGTGGAGCGCAGCCTGCGCGTGCTCGATGGAGCCGTGGTCGTGTTTGATGGGGTTGCAGGTGTCGAGCCCCAGTCCGAGACCGTCTGGCGGCAGGCCGACCGCTACGGCGTCCCGCGCTTCTGTTTCATCAACAAGCTCGATCGCACCGGCGCCGACTTCTGGCGTGGCGTCGAGTCGATCAAGGAACGCCTCGGCGCGAACGCCATCCCGATCCAGATCCCGATCGGCCGCGAGGACCAGTTCATGGGCGTGATCGACCTGGTCGAGATGAAGGCCGTCTACTACCGCGACGACCTGGGCAACCAGATCGATGTCGTCGAGATCCCGGAGGATCTACGGACGGAGGCGGAGATCCACCGCCACACGATGATCGATGCCGTCGCCGAGATGGACGACGAACTGACCCACAAGTACCTCGAGGGCGAAGAGCTGACGATCCCCGAGATCAAGCGCGGCCTCCGCCTGGGCACCCTGACGTCGAGGATCATCCCGGTCCTGACCGGCTCGGCCCTCAAGAACAAGGGCGTCCAGAAGATGCTCGACGCCGTCGTCGATTACCTGCCGTCGCCGCTCGACGTGCCACCGATGATCGGGCTGGATGCGCGTACCGGCGCCGAGATCATCCGGACGCCCAGCGACTCGGAACCGTTCAGCGCCCTGGCCTTCAAGATCGCGGCTGACCCGTTCGTCGGCAAGCTCGCCTTCTTCCGGGTCTACTCGGGCACGCTCAAGGCGGGTTCGTACGTCATGAATCCGACCAAGGGCAAGAAGGAGCGAATCGGGCGGCTGCTCCAGATGCATGCCAACCATCGCGAGGAGATCGAAGAGGTCTATGCCGGCGATATCGCCGCGGCGGTCGGTCTCAAGGACACCTTCACCGGCGATACGCTGACGGATCCGGACCACCAGGTCATCCTCGAATCGATGACCTTTCCGGAGCCGGTCATCGAGGTCAAGATCGAGCCCAAGACCAAAGCGGACCAGGACAAGCTGGCAATCGCGCTGCAGCGTCTGTCCGAGGAGGATCCGACCTTCCGCGTCCATACGGATCCGGAAACGTCCGAGACCCTTATCGCGGGCATGGGCGAGCTTCACCTGGACGTCCTCGTGGACCGGATGATCCGCGAATTCAAGGTCGCGGCGAACATCGGCAAGCCACAGGTCTCCTATCGCGAGACCATCCGGCGTGAGGCCCAGGGCAACGGCCGTTTTGTGCGCCAGACCGGCGGCAAGGGCCAGTACGGCCATGCCGTGATCAAGCTCGAGCCCGGTGAGAAGGGCACGGGTTACGAGTTCATCGACAAGATCGTCGGCGGGACCATCCCGCGCGAGTACATCAAGCCCGTCGACCAGGGGATCCGCGAGGCGCTCCTTACGGGCATCTACGCCGGCTTCCCGGTGGTGGACGTCAAGGTCACCCTGTTCGACGGCTCGTATCACGACGTGGACTCGTCGGAGATGGCCTTCAAGATCGCTGGCTCGATGGCCGTCAAGGATGCCTTTGCGAAGGCCGACCCGGCCATCCTCGAGCCGATCATGAAGGTGGAGGTCCTGATGCCGGAGGAGTTCATGGGCGACGTCATCGGCGACCTGAACAGCCGCCGCGGGCATATCGAGGGCATGGAGTCACGGGGCACCACCCAGGTGGTGCGTGCCTTCGTGCCACTGGCCCAGATGTTCGGGTACGTCACGGACCTGCGCAGCATGTCGCAGGGACGGGCAACGTCCTCGATGGAATTCAGCCACTACGCCGAAGTGCCAGCCAGCCTGGCCTCGGAACTCGTCCAGAAGTCCAAGGTCTAGGGAGTAGACGGCACCATGGCCAAGAAGAAGTTCGAGCGCACCAAGCCGCACGTCAACATCGGCACGATCGGCCACATCGACCACGGCAAGACGAGCCTCACCGCGGCGATCTCCAAGTACCTGGCGTTGCAGGGCTCGGCCGAGTACCGCACCTTCGGCTCGATCGACAACGCGCCCGAGGAGCGCGAGCGCGGGATCACCATCGCCATCGCCCACGTCGAGTACGAGACGGTCGCGCGGCACTACGCCCACGTCGACTGCCCGGGCCATGCCGACTACATCAAGAACATGATCACGGGTGCCGCCCAGATGGACGGGGCCATCCTCGTGGTGGCCGCCACCGACGGCCCCATGCCCCAGACCCGCGAGCACATCCTGCTGGCCCGCCAGGTCGAGGTCCCGTACATCGTG
>JANOIS010000122.1:0-3309 GCA_031407755.1 Chloroflexota bacterium
GGACCCACTGGCCCGGCGTGAGTTCCTGCACGTGCTCGTGGATGCTGTCCGCGACGATGGCGCGACCGCCCTCCTGTCGTCGCACGTCATCACCGATATCGAGCAGGCGTGCGATCGATTGCTGGTCCTCGGGGGTGGCCAAACGCTGCTCGACCTGCCGATCGCCGGCGCCATCGCAGAACATCGGGTCGTGGCGACCGGGGGCGGGTCAGGCGCCGGCCGTCTCGTTGGGACATTCCCGGGTGTGGACGGCGAGCGTCTGGACCTCGTCAGCGGCGATGCCGGGAGCGGTCGTCCCGCCACCCTGGAGGAGGTGGTGCTGGGTCATCTCGCCGCGGGTAGATCACGCGGCGCCTCGGGTCCGGCCCAGGGTCGGGCGGCGTGAACGGAGCCGCGGCCCGCCTCACCCTTCGACTCGGTCGCTTCGAGATCGTGACGTTTGGTCTTCTGCTGGTCGTTACGATCATCGGCGGCGTGCTGGCCGCGGCCCATATCGCGAGTCTGGCACCGCCGGTGGCCTGCTTCGAGCCGTTCTTCGAGCCGTTCATGGACAGCAGGCCGGCGAGTTGTGACGACGCGAGCCGCGGTTTCTATGACGCGGCGAGCACCTTTGGCGGGCCGTTCAACATGGCGCTGGTCTTCCTGCCGTTCGCTGCCGGCCTGTTCCTCGGCGTGCCGATCGTCGGCCGCGAGATCGAGCGTGGCACGACTCGGCTGGCGTGGTCGCTTGCGCCATCACGCTGGCGTTGGTACCTGGCGCGGCTGCTCCCCGCGCTTGCCCTCGTCGCTGTCCTGAGCTTTCTCGCCGGATACGCCGCAGACCGCATGCTGGCCGCCGCCGAGCCAGGTCTCGATGTCGAAGCAGCGTTCGAGGGGTTCGGGCTGCGCGGGGTGGTGCTGGCGAGTCGGGCGGTGTTCGTCTTCACCATCGGAGTCGCGGTCGGCGCGATCGTCGGTCGGTTGCTGCCGGCGATCATCATCACGGCGATCGTCGCGGCGGTCGGGATCGCTGGCGGCACAGAGGTACACCACCGGATCCTGGCCGGCGAAACCGTGGCGGTCGCGCAGGACGCCTTCCGGCGGGGCGATCTGTACATGGACAATCGGTTCCTGCTCCCGGACGGGTCGCTCGTCGGCTGGGACCACTTCACGGACTCCGACCCGTACGACCAGTTCGGGATGCCGCGCTACCCGGAGTTCACGATGGTGGTTCCGGGCGAGCGCTATCGGCTGATCGAGACGCGGGAGGCGCTCGTCCTCGCGGCAGGCTCGCTCGGGGCCCTGCTCATCGGCGGGCTCGTCGTTGCCCGCCGCCGGCCGGGATAAGCGATGGACCGCCGCCGACGGACCCTCCTAACCGTCGTTGCGCTGACCCTGTCGGCTTGTGCCCTGCCTTTCACGGCGCCGCGCTCACCGGTCCCGGTCGGTCCGCTGGGCGCTGTCGTCGAGAGCCCGGATCATGCCGGGTCGGATATCGAATGTCGCGGCCTCGCCCGCGATCGATGCCTGAGCGCTGGCGCGATCGAATCGGAGATCGGCGGCATCCCCATCACCGACATCAAACGGGTGATCGTGAGCTGCGAGGGCGCACCATGTACAGCGGCCGGCGGCGCGATGCGCGTCGACGTCCTGCTGCGAAACGGGACGACACGCGAGGTTGCCCGCGGCGGCTATGGCGAGTTCACGCAACCCTGAGGAGCGTCGACTAGCGGGCTCCGACGCATTGGCCGTCAAATCACGGACGAACACATCGCCCCGGTCGTTCGTGTCGGAGGCGACGAGGTTCGTGGTGGTCGAGGAGAAGGCGACCCTGGCGCCATCGGTCGAGAGCGAGGGATCGTTGCTCCCGCTGGTGGTCTGGACACGGGCGCATCCACGACCGTTCATTCGTCGTGAAGCACCCAGTCGTCGAGCGTGCGACCCCGCGGAACGACGTCGGTAAGGTCCCCAGAGGTTCGGGCCTCGCGCAGTGCCGCGGCGACGATACAGGCGACCTGCTCTACCGGCTGGGCGGCAATGATGGCGAGGACCCGAAAGGCGCGCTCCCAAAGCGCGCCAACGGTCATGTCCATGACAATGTCAATCTGCTCGAAATCATCCGGGGCGACAACCGCGAGCTTCAGCAGGTCTCGCTCAATGGAATCTAGTGGGATATGGTTCGCCAACGCCACCAGCTGTTCTTCCTCAGTCACGGCATTCGGTCCGAACTCCCGGTCGACCGCATCGCGAATGACGCTCGGTACGAAGCATCGTCGGGACATCCAGTCTGATCGCCCCCATGCCTCACGCCCGAGAAGATCGTCCCAGAGCCGGAGTGTTGCCACCTGAGCCTGGTCGACTCCCCGCCGCTCGGACCATCCGTGCAGCCATCTGAGGGCTTTCGAGCCGTAGCCATCATCGACGGCGCCCAGGAAAGCGCGGACGGCGCCAGGATTCCCTCCGCCGCGGACAGTCTCGCTCGGGGCCTGGCAGAGCACCCTGGCCGCCCGCATAATGCATTCCGGGGCAGCTATGAACGACTCGTGTACCCCCGCCAGTGGCCAAAGCGGCCTCGTCCTCGTTATCGCAAAAGGACGAACCGCCCGTTGAAGACTTGCCGCCTCGACTCGGGTCTGCCATGCATCACCGCCGGCTGCGCGCGTCACGGGATCGCCAGGTTGGGCAGAGGGGTTGGCCACGCTCCGGGCAACAAGGACGGGATGAGTCTGACCATGCGACGCCGGGCCATTGCCAACGTGCTCGAAGCCGTTGAAGCTGCCGTAGCGGCAGCGACAGACTGGAAAGGTTGTTGCGCACCTACCAGCTCGCGAATGATGGCGATTCGAGGATCGCGAGACATTGTCATGCCCTCTCTCGGCTGTCTCCAGCGAATGTGATCATAGTGGTCGATCAAGATCTTCGAGAAGACCGCTTCTTCGGCATCGTCCGCAGTTGGATGGTCAACTAAGCGATGCCAATGTGGCTGATGCGACTCGGCGCCGATCCTCAGCTTGCTTCGGGTGACCCCTTTGGGACAGCCATGTGCCTGGAGCGTGCCCTGTCCGACCCTTCTCTCGTTCCGCTTGCATCGCGCGGTTGGCTTCGGTAGGCACGAGTTGGCAGCCCGACCCGGCGGCCCCGCCCAGCCCGGCCCGGCCGCCCCGCCCACAGAATCGGCGGCGCACACGGAAGCGCCCGAAGGAACTGGTGGGAGGACCGGCCGGTCAGCATCCCTTTGACTCCGAACAAGTCCGGAGTCTCCGGGTGCCGCCCGAGAACCTCATTCGCTGGCCTTGCGGCCCTCGAACCTGGCTCCCGAGACCGTTCCGA
>JANOIS010000180.1:0-2005 GCA_031407755.1 Chloroflexota bacterium
GAGCCGTCCCACGAGATATAGCCGAAGCCACCCGGGATGTCCTTGCCATCCGTAAGGTCGTAGGTCTGACCCGCGATGTACGGGTCACCGGTGTTCTCCTTGAGCGCGATCGGGAGCAGCGCGTTGGGAGGCGCCGTTGCCAGCTCCGTCGCGACGGCGATGGCGTGTGCGCTCACGTTCCACGCCTGGATGTTGGCGAGGCGCGCCAGGAACGTGCCCGGCTTCCGATTGACGTCGACTCGAACACCGACGGCCTGCGCCGGGATCGCTGAAGCGACAGTCGTCACGTCGCCGAGGTCGGCATAGGACGTATCGACGAAGTTAGCCTCCCACGTGCACGGCGTGCCGATACCGTCACAGCCGTTGGCAATCACCGTGGCATCGATGCCGGAGTAGATGTCCGCCGACGTGTATGTGATCGTCGCGTCCGTGTGGTGCTCGGCGACAAGCCGGGTACCGGCCAGGGCCGAGGTGTCGGCGACGTTCTGGCCGTCGCGCTTGTTGAGGAAGGCGATGCCGCCATCGAGCACGAGGCCCGCGAGCAGCAGCAGCGTGGTGACGCCACCGGCGACGATGACGAGGATCTGACCTCGTTCGGCGTCGCGGGACTGGTGCGGGAGCATGGCGGTTGCCTCCTTGGGCTGGTAACGGGTGGACATCAGTTGACGGTGACCTCGGCGCGGCCGAACAGGTCCTGCGTGCCAAGGAACTGCGCGATGAGCGGGGTCACGAGATCAAAATCGTGGTTGAGCTGGACGACGAGGATGTCCCCGCCGCGGCAGTCGCTTATGGCGACGACATCGAAGACCGGACTGGAGCCTGGGTTGTTGCCATCCCAACGCCGGCACTGGACATAGACGCCGGGCGTGTCCTGGGCGCCACTCGTGGCCATGCCGGCCTTGACCCCGAAGCCTGTGATGCGTTCGCGAGCGATCTCGTTGACGCACGCATCGCGCGTCCCGGCCGAGCAGTCCGGCCTGGAACTGACCGCGCCGACCCGAGCAGCTTCGCGGGCCGCCTGGTTGAGCGCGTTGTTGGTATACACGTATCGCCCCAGGTCCACGATGCCGAAGATGAGGAGCAGGAACATCGGGATGACGAGGGCGAACTCGACCAGCGCCTGGCCGCGAGTTCGTCGCTTTCGAAGGGCGGTCATGAGCGTGGTCACCTCGCGATCGTCATGGTTGCCGTGGAGGCCACGCAGGTGAAGGCTCGCACGGTCTGCGTCACGGTCAACGAGCTCGGAGCACCCGTCCACGTGGTCAGATTCGCGGCGGTCAACCCGGCGTTGTTCCAGGCGGTTTGGGCATTCGCCTTGTTCAGGTCGATGAGGTTCGGGATGGACCGCTGGGCCGCTGTGCAGGTCGAGACCGTCACGGTCGCCGTGTCCGTGTCACCGGCATCGGGCGTGACGCCCGTCGCGGTCGCGCTGGCCGTGTTGTTCACGGTCTGGGCTGAGCTGTATGTCGCCTGGTAATTGCACGTCCAGGTGACACCGGCGGCCAAGGTCCCCGGGACGGCCGGGCAGTCCACGTTGACCGGCAACGTGATCGAGGTATCCGCGACCGCGAGGCCCGTCGCCGTCTGACCGCCGACGTTCGTGACGGTGATGCGGAACCAGACCGAGACGTTCGGGAGCTGCGGGACGGCGCGCCCGATCGCGATCGTGTCCGCCGAGGCGCTCCATGGGCCGTCGCCGTCATCGCCGAGCTTGTAGACACTGACGCTCTTGAGCACCTGGAGATCCGGCGGCGGCTTCTCGACGGTCACCGTGGCGCCATCGGTCGTGGCCAGGATCTCGGCCGCATCGACCGTGTAGACGTTGGTGTAGTCCATGGTCGTGGCGGCGCCCGGAACCGTCGGGGCGACGCGCGAGTAGGAGCAGATGTACTCAGTCCCGCCCACGGCCATCGTCGTCGGGCGCGTGGGGCATCCACTCGGCCAGCCGAGCGAGTCGTCCATCGTGACGCTGGTGAGGTTTGTTCCGCCGTTGTTGCGGGCGAAG
>JANOIS010000208.1:0-2501 GCA_031407755.1 Chloroflexota bacterium
AGGGCTGGCTCCGCGAGGCCTACGACCGAGCCTGACCGGGTACCCTGTCCGCGGGCCGGTAGCTCAGTGGTTAGAGCAGGGGACTTTTAATCCCTGTGTCGTGGGTTCGAATCCCACCCGGCTCGCCACCTTCGGCCTCCTTGGGAGTCACGTCCCAAGGATTTCGACGATTCCGTGCGAAGCATTGCGTCTCACTTCGGGACAGCCAGCGTGCCTTCTCGCCCATCCACAAATGGGCACACGCTAGGATCGGGTCGTGGACGATGAACAGGCGGATGTCGACCCCCCGGCCGCACCATCGATGAGTTGATCACCCTGATCGAGCTGCAACAAGGGCTGTTGTCCTCCGTCGCAACCGGCGGGCCACAGATCAGGACTGTCGACTGCATCTACAAGGAGCGGCGAACCCGCATACGCCGCAGCCTACGAGAGCTTGGCATCGACGATCCCTTTCCGTGGGCACCCTTTGGGACTGGTATGGCTTCTGTCAGACCCTCGGCGGTCACGGCGTTCGGCGTGCGCACGTGGACCGGCTTGCGAGCGTCGCACTGGATGCATTGAGGGTCCGTCGCGACTCATTCGGCGTCGCCGACCGGGGCGAGGGGACAGTCGAGGGACTTGAGCATCGAATCGATGGACTGAAGGCGACACTCGAGACAGCGCAGGATCTCGATGACTACCAGGACGTGGGCAGGCGTTCGCGCGGAATCCTCATCGACCAGGCGCAGCGGACCGACACGGCAGTCACGATTCTTGATGCCTGCCGAAACCGCTCATGCCGGAAGCATATGAGTCGGCAGCTCAGTGGGTGCCGCGCCTGGATTGGACTGCCGCCGGCGCCGGCGGGACGCGTCAGGCGCACTGGGTCGGATCGTTTCCCACCGAAATCGGTGGGAAAACGAAAGTGCTCGGACGCACCACCCGGAGCCCGGCCAGTAGTACGAAACTGGCCGCTCGAAGCTGCGCGGCGTATGCTCGGCCGCAACCATTCCGCCATCCAGAAGTGGGGCTGCCGTGTCGCTCGACTCGCACCGCCCGGGGCTCGAAGTCAGCGGGTCGTTCACCGTCGACGCGCCTCGGTCGACGGTGTACGACTTCCTCGCTGACACGGCGAACTTTCCCGTGACGGATACGGCCATCATCGATTGGAGCCCTCGCGGCCTCATGGTCGCGGGCACCGACGGAACCATGCGAAGGCGGGCCGGGGCCCTGGCGGCCACAATGACGTGGCGGGTCGTCGAGTTGGTGCCAGGGACACGGATCGTCATCGAAGTTCGGGGGATGGGCTACGAGATCCGGGAGTTCGTCGATCTCCGCGACGCCGGTGCCCGCACTGAAGTCCGGGTGGTCGACAGGTTGACCGGCACATCGCTCCCGGGACGGCTGTTCGTCGCCGCATCGAAGGGCTTCATCCGGCGCGACATCGAAGCGAGAGGCCGGCGACTACAGGCGGCACTCGCCGACCCGGCGCGCACGTCGTGACCAGAGCAGGTATCTGACTGTCAGGCCGCCAGGCGCTCGGCCTTGAGCAGGTTTTCGACTTCGGATGCTCGCCCCTCGGTGCGCGTGTAGGTCTCGGTCTGGCGGGCGTCGGAGGCTGGCGCGCTCGAGTTCCGTCAGCCGGTTGTAGAGGTATTGCTGGTAGGACCCCCCGGACTTTAGTACGCCTGGGTTTTCCCACCGATTTCGTTGGGGGTTCGGATCGGTCTCACAGCACCCTTGTGGATGCCAGACCGCTATCGGGCCGGATCGTCGCATCGCACGATAGGCCGTCGTGGTTGACGGAAATCCCACGGGGCCCACGGGGCAGCGCGATACCATGCCGGTATGGTTCATGCGAGAGTCCCGCTGACCGACGGCCAGATGCGCCGATCGTGCGCGATCGCATGACGAGGGAGCCCATCGAGAACCCGGTCATCAACTCGCCCTATGTCGAGCCGGCGCAGCACTTCCTGACGTCGGCCGAGGGCGAGGTTACCGGCGAGATCGAGCCGCGCCGTCGCCCCAGCGAGTTCTTCGTCCCGGTCGCCCGCCCCAGGAAGCTCTCCGGCCAGCTGAGCATGGACGCCTTCGGTGGGCCCAGGCGCCAGCAGCCCAACGAGATCGTCAACGAGATTCGCCAGGCCGTCCAACGCTGGCGCCAGCAGGACTACCCGCACATCACCTCGACCACGCGCGACCTGCTGGAGCACTGGCGCGATGAGGACCGCGAGCGGCGCCTGTTCTTCTGTCAGATCGAAGCCGCCGAGACGGCCATCTACCTGACCGAGGCCGCGGAGAGGCTCGGCGACACCAAGGCCCTCAACGTCATCCGCCAGGAGAACGCGACCCACAACGGCGGCCTGCCGAGGTTCGCATTCAAGATGGCCACGGGTTCCGGGAAAACGGTCCTCATGGCGATGCTTGTCGCCTGGCAGGCGCTAAACAAGGCCGCCAACCCGCAGGACAAGCGCTTCAGCGACCGGTTCCTCGTGGTCACGCCGGGCATCACGATCCGCGAT
>JANOIS010000354.1:0-19646 GCA_031407755.1 Chloroflexota bacterium
AAAGGTGCCCTCGAGAGCGATCAACTCGTCGGTCGTCTGACCGGAGTAGCCGTCCAACCATTGTGGCTTGCTCATCGGTTCGATCCTTGCGCGCCGTGGGAGTTCGGTGTACCGACATCATGACGCTGGACGGAACGAGCGCCGACTGTGAGTCCACTTCGATGCATGATCACAGTGGACAGAAGCGAAGTCGGTCCTGGGGGATGGTCACGAGGCGGGAGTGTAGTCGGTCACACGCTGACGGCCGCGAGGGCAGTCACGCCGGCGACGATCAGCACGACACCGGCAACCTGCGAACGCGACAATCGCTCGTGGAACAACAGGAAGGCGACCACCGCAGCGATCGCCGCGAACTGCGACCCGAGCACCGACGAGATGGCGATGCTGTCCGTGGCGCCCCACACAGACGCCGTGGAACCGATGACTTCCCCGATCCCTGCCACGACGATCAGCGGTACGGCGCGCCGGGTCAGGGTCAGACGGCGCTGAAGGATGAGCGGCAACGCCACGATGACCAGACCGACCACCCGCGAGTTGATCGCTACCCAGATCGGTGGAACGAGGAGTGCCGCCTTGCCGGCAGCCACCAGACCAACGCCAAAGATGGCCGCTGCGACGACCGCCAGGACCACGGCCTTGCGAGTCCGCGCCGCCTCGAGTGCGTTCGCGTCGCGGTGGGCGTCAGCACGCACCAGCACGTCCATTCGGGCCGCGCTCTCGGCCGCGCTGGCCGGGGTGGCCGGCCCGTCGAGTGCATCGGCCGTGATCACGATATCGCCGGCTGGCACGTCGGGCCGCGCCGGCTCGATCGACGACAGGACCACCCCGACGACGATGACGGTCAGCAGGACAGCGGCAGCGGCGCCAAGGGTGTCACCGAGAGCGACCGCGACGAGCGCGGCCACCGCGCCCTCAGCCGCGACGATCGGGGCGACGACGGACACCTTGCCGACGGTGAGCGCGGAGTACGCCGCATACAGGCCGCCCGAATAGCACAGGCCGGCGAGGAGCAGGAGCGGGAGCGCCTCAGGGGCGACGCCGGTGGGCACGCCGGACAGCAGTCCGAGCGGCAGGCCGACGGCGGTCCCGACGATCATCACCCAGGCAAGAACGACGCGCGAACCGATCATCCGGCTGGAGCGCGACGAGGCCAGGGTGGCGGCCGCCCACAGGATTGCGGCGGCGAGGCCACCGAGGATCGCGATCACGCGCCCAGTCTGGCGTGAACGAATGCACCGTGCTGGACCAGCGCCGAACGCCGGTCGGTCAGGCGGAGATGCGCTTGCGACGGCGCGACGAAGGCGAGGCCAGGGTGGTCGGACGGATCGTCAGCAGGTCTGAATCGAGGATCGGAGCGACATCGGCGTAGCGCAGCAGGAAGACCGCCACGAGGTCCGGATCGAATCCTTGCTGCACGACATCGGCACAAGGGCAGCGACGCTTGCGAGGCACGCCGAGGCCACGCGCGCCGATCGAGAAGGCATGGAGCCCACGGTAGGTCCGTCATTCTGGCCAGCCATGTACCCGGTCGTACCAGCCCAGTCGGTCCGACCGGGCTACGGTGCTCGCAGCGGGCAGGGCAGCCGGCGGCCTTGTGCTACCATCCGCATCCGCGCCCGGCGCTCTTCCGCGCCGTCGTGCCACCCACCATTTGTCTGATCGAATCCAACGAGGTTTGTCCCCTTGGCCAAGACGCCCCGCACATGGACGGGCGCCCGCACCCCGTCGGGCCTCAAGCGCGTCCGTCAGGCCGCCCGCCGTCACGAGATCCTGGGCCCCCGCCGCAGCGTCGCCAAGACCCTGGTCGCCAAGGCCTTGAGTGTCGCCGGCGCGCCGAGTGAGGGCATGGACGCAACGATCGCCCTGACGGACGCCCTGTCAGCGCTGGATCGTGCGGCAAAGGCCGGAGCGATCCACCCGAATGCCGCCGCGCGTCGCAAGTCGCGCCTGACCCGGAAGGTCAATGCGGCCCTGGGGGGAACGGTGGTCCAGACCGCCGCTCAGGCAACCAAGCAGACCGGCAGGACCGCCGCCGCAAAGGCCGCCAAGGCCCGCATCGCCGCCGGCAAGTCGACCAAGGCCAAGGGCGCTCAGACCGCCGCTGGCAAGGCGCGCGCCGCGCTGAGCAAGTCGGCGCGCGCCGAGGCCGCTGCGGCCAAGGCCGCAGCCGGGACCGCGGACAGCACAGCGGCTGAGACGAAGCCGTCTCGCCCGGCAGCGAAGACCGCGGCGACGAAGGGCGCGGCCAAGGCAACCGCGGCCAAGGCGAGCACGGCCAAGGCAACAGCAGCCAAGGGCACGGCCAAGGCAACAGCAGCCAAGGGCGCTACCAAGGCGAGCACGGCCAAGGCCCCGGCCAAGGCGAGCACGGCCAAAGCCAAGGCCGCGCCAAAGAACAAGGCCGCCGCCAAAGCCTGAGCCGCGGCTCCCACAGGTTGCCCTCGCCGATCGGGGCGGCGGCGCTCTCAGGACCTCTATGCGGCTCGCGTCACCGGGCCATCTGCGGCACTCCCCGTGGGCCTGGCCCTGGGCTTGGTCAGACCGTACGCGAGCGCGCCGCCAAGCCCACCGACACTGGTGATCGCAACGATCATGGCGGCAACGGTGAACTGCTGCTCCCAGTAGAAGCCGGTGAACGAGGCCGCGTCGGTCACCCCGGCCGCCTCGAGCGCCGCGATACGCGCTCCGTCCTCGACCAGCCGGTACCGCTCGTACACGCAGCCCGGCCCGGACGAACACGCGATGGGACCCCCGGCCGAGGCATCGCGATAGCCACTGTCGGCATAGAAGAACAGGGCCTTGACCCCGAGCAGCAGCACGCCTGCCGTCAGGCCGGTGACCAGCGCAGCGAAGACCCCGTTGCGCAGGATCTGACCCCACGGGCCCGCTCGCCGATCGGATCGCTGGTTCGCGTAGTAGCCGATCAGCAGCCCGCTGGGCAGCGCAAGCAACCAGACGATCGGCTCGATCGGGATGATCAACAGAAAGCTGATGGCAACCGTGACCGCCGTCCCGATCCCGACGTACGCGGCGGTGATGGCGCCGCGATCAACGAACCGGCTCACGAGCCGGACCCGCCTCCCGCACCCGCAGACGCACCGGATAGCGCCGCCCGGCCCGGGTACCGCGCCGCGTCCCCGAGCTCGCCCTCGATCCGCAACAGGCGGTTGTACTTGGCGACCCGCTCGGACCGCGAGGGTGCGCCGGTCTTGATCTGTCCCGTGCCCATCGCGACCACGAGATCGGCGATCGTCGTGTCCTCGGTCTCACCCGATCGGTGCGACACCACCGCCGACCAGCCCGCCCCGCGCGCGAGCTCGATGGCCTCGATCGTCTCGGTCAGCGTCCCGATCTGGTTGAGCTTGATGAGCACCGAGTTCGCGGCGCGAGCTTCGATCGCCCGTGCGATCCGCAACGTGTTGGTGACCAACAGATCGTCGCCGACGAGCTGGACGGACCCACCCAGACGCGAGGTCAGGAGCTGCCAGCCCTGCCAGTCGTCCTCGGCCAGGCCGTCCTCGATGGACACGATCGGATAGCGCGCTACCCAGTCGGCCCACAGGTCGACGAGCTCGCCGGAATCGAGCGTCCGACCCTCCCGAGCCAGGACGTAGCGGGTAGGCGCCCCGTCCGCTCCACTGCCCGGTTCGACCAGCTCGCTCGTCGCCGGGTCCAGGGCGATCGCCACGTCCTCGCCCGGCCGATACCCCGCGGCCTCGATCGCCCGCAGGATGACCTCAACGGCGGACTCGTTCGTGGCGAGCGACGGCGCAAACCCACCCTCGTCGCCCTGCCCGGTCGCGAACCCTTCGTCATGCAGGATGGTGCGCAGCGCGCCGAAGATCTCGGCGCCGGCCCGCAGTCCCTCGCTGTAGGTCGATAGACCGACCGGCATGACCATGAACTCCTGGAAATCGGTCGAGTCCTGGGCGTGGCGGCCGCCATTGAGGATGTTGAACATCGGGACCGGCAGCGTCCGCGCCCCGATCCCCCCGAGGTAGCGGTAGAGCGGCAGGTCGTACGAGGCTGCCGCCGCGTGCGCGCAGGCGAGCGACACCCCAAGGATCGCGTTGGCCCCAAGGTCGCCTTTGTTCGAGGTCCCATCGAGCTCCAGCAACAGCGCGTCGATGCCGGCCTGATCCGACGCATCGAGCCCGAGCAGCTCTGGGGCGATGCGATCCGTGACATTGGCGACGGCCGTCAGCACACCCTTGCCGCCGTACCTCGACTTGTCGCCGTCGCGCAGCTCGACCGCCTCGTGCGCGCCGGTCGACGCGCCGCTTGGCACGGCGGCCCGGCCGACCGATCCATCGCCGAGGCCGACGTCCACCTCGACGGTCGGGTTACCGCGCGAATCGAGGATCTCCCGGGCGTCGACGAAGTCGATCGTGGTCACGATCAGGTCTCCGTGGCCGCATCGCCCGAGCGGCGTTTCGCTGCGGGCCTGCCATCGGCGGCCGGCGACGTCGACTTCGAGTCCGTCTTCGTCTTCGTCTTCGACTTCGTCTTCGTCTTCGTCTTCGTCTTCGTCTTCGATGTCGGCGGGTCCGGCACCTCGCGATCGAGCAGCACCGCCACGCCGGGCAATTCCCGTCCTTCAAGGAACTCGAGCGACGCGCCGCCACCCGTCGAGATGTGGGTCATCTTCTCGGCAAGGCCCTGCTTGGTGATCGCCGCGACCGAGTCGCCACCACCGATGATGACGGAGGCACCGTGCTCCGCTCGCTCGGCCAACAGCCGCGCCACGGCGTTCGTACCGTGGGCGAACGACGGAATCTCGAACACCCCGAGCGGGCCGTTCCAGAACACGGTCTTGACGTTGGACAACGCTTCCACCATGAGGTCCTGGCTTGCCTTGCCGAGATCGACGATGTGCCACGACGCGGGGATCTTCTCGGCCAGAAGCGTCTTGTACTCCGTGCCGCGCGTGACTTCCTTGGCCACGATGACGTCGATCGGAAGCACGACCCGGACGCCCTTGCGCTCGGCCGTGGCGAGGATCCGCTGGGCGTCGCCGACCCGGTCCGGCTCAGCCAGGCTCTTGCCGATCGCCTTGCCCTGCGCGAGCAGGAAGGTGTTGGCCATGCCACCCCCCAGGACGAGCATGTCTACCTTGCTGAGCAGATTGTCGATGACCCCGATCTTGTCGCTGACCTTGGCCCCGCCGAGGATCGCGGCGAATGGCCGTTCGGGAGCGTCGAGGAGTCGGGACAGCATCATCAGCTCGCGCTCCATGAGCAACCCCGCGTACGCCGGCAGGAGCTTCGCGATCCCGACCGTCGATGCGTGGGCCCGATGGGCCGTCCCGAAGGCGTCGTTGACGAAGATGTCCGCGTACGACGCCAGGAGCGCCGCGAACTCGGGGTCGTTGGCCTCTTCCTCGGGATGAAAGCGCAGGTTCTCGAGCAGCAGTACCTCGCCCGGGCGCATCCGCCTGAGGGCATCCTCCGTGCCGACCCCGAGGGCATCACCGGTCACCGGGACGTGTCGGCGCATGAGCTCCGTCAGGCGCTGACCGACCGGGCGCAAGCGAAGACCGTCCGAGACCTTGCCGTTGGGACGGCCGAGATGGCTGGCCAGGATGACCCTTGCCCCGGACCCGACGAGCGACAGGATGGTCGGGATCGCCGCCCGGATGCGCGAATCGTCGCTGACCTTGCCGTCGGCCAGCGGCACGTTGAAGTCGACGCGCACGAACACGCGTTTTCCGGTGACGTCCGCGTCGCGGATCGTGAGCTTGTCCATGCGGGTCAGCACTCCATGGCCACGACGATCGCCCGTCGCGGGGTCGGGCGAGGGCGGCGCGTCAGGCCGGAACAGGCAGGCGGGCGGCGACGTGGGCGATCAGGTCCGCCACACGACAGCTGTAGCCCCACTCGTTGTCATACCAGCTGATGACCTTGATCATGTTCCCGCCAAGGACCATCGTCGAGTCCGCATCGATGATCGACGAACGGCTGTCGCCCTTGAAGTCCATCGACACGAGCGGCTCGTCCGACACCCCGAGGATGCCCTTCAACGGTCCGGCCGCAGCGGCCCGGAATGCGTCGTTGAGCTCCTCGACGCTGGTGTCGCGGCGGACGGTCGCCGTGAAATCGACGACGCTGACGGTGGGCGTCGGGACGCGCAGGCTGAACCCGTCGAACTTGCCTTTGAGGTCCGGGATCACGAGGGCGAGCGCCTTGGCGGCACCGGTCGTCGTCGGGATGATGTTCTGGCCGGCACTGCGCGCGCGGCGCGGGTCGCTGTGTGCGACATCGAGGATGCGCTGGTCATTGGTGTAGCTGTGGATGGTGTTCATCAGGCCTTTCTCGATGCCGAGCAGGTCATGAACGACCTTGGCCGCCGGGGCGAGGCAGTTTGTCGTGCATGAGGCGTTGCTGATGACGTGGTGAGTGGCCGGGTCGTATTTGTCGTCGTTGACACCGAGGACGATGGTGATGTCCTCGTTCTTGGCCGGCGCGCTGATGATGACCTTCTGGGCGCCGGCATCGATATGGGCGCGGGCCTTGGTCGCATCCGTGAAGATGCCGGTCGACTCGAGGACGATGTCCACCCCGAGGTCTCGCCACGGGAGCGCGGCGGGGTCGCGCTCAGCGAGGATTCGGATCTCGTGGCCGTCGATGATGATCGACTTGTCGCCGGCCTTGACCTCGCCGCGATAGGCGCCGTAGGTCGAATCGTGCTTGAACAGGAGTGCGTTCATCTCGGCGTCGACGAGGTCGTTGACTGCGACGACTTCCACGTCCGGCGCACGCTCGATAAGCGCCTTGAGTGACTGGCGGCCGATCCGGCCGAAGCCGTTGATGCCGACGCGGACTGTCATCGTGCGGACCTCCTGCGATCGCGGTGCGGACCGCTGCGGGCGCGGCGTGAGCCTTGTGCTCCCGTGGGGAAACGTCTGGGAACGCGGCCATTCTAGCAAAGGGTCCATCCGCGGCCCCATGCTCGTGTCGATGCTCGTCCGCTGCGCTTACCCGCAGACAGACTCATGACATGGAACGGCCCCCGCCGTTGCCGGCGAGGGCCGTTCCGTTCGTTCGGGTGACGAAGCGGTCAGCCGCCGCCGATCCTGAAGACCTTGCCGCCGCACTCGGGGCAGGTGCCCTGGAGGGCCGGCTTGCCGTTCTTCATCGTGATCTGCTGGGGGTTCTGGACTTCGACCTTCTTCTTGTCCTTGACGCAATACGCTTCGGCCATCAGATTTCCTCCTCGGATATACGGAGCGTCGCGGGAACCTTTGTCCCGAATCCGCTCATCGTCAGCGCGGTGTGGCGGTCCACAACGACGGCCGCCAGCGGTCCGTCGATGCAGATCGTTTCTGGGCATCCATCTCGGCGAGCACGAGCAAGCCTTCCAGCCCAGTGTCGACGCAGGCTGCTTCGGCAGCGTCCCTCATCGATTCCCCAACGAACTCGCCGGTCGTCCGATTGGCATACACCGCGCAGACGACGCCGGCGCGACATCGGGCGAGCGATGCGAGGACCAGAAGGGCAGATGCCTCCATCTCGAAATTCATGACGCGCTGGCGCGCCATATCCTGCGCCAGGTCAGGGTAGCGGATGGGCAATTGCGGGATGGGACGCCCTTGCGCCCCGAAGAATCCCGATGCCGTGGCCGTCACCCCGACGTGGTATCGGTGGCCGAGTCGCTCCGCGGCCTCGATGAGCGCCAGTGTCACCTCGTGATCGGCGACGGCCGGGTACCCATCATGGACGAAGTAGCTCGTCGTTGATTCGAGGCGGACTGCACCGGTGGTGATGACCAGATCCCCGAGGTCCATCTCCGGCTGCAGCGCCCCGCACGATCCGACCCGAATGAAGGTCGGTCGTTCCGTGATCGCCAGGATCTCAGCCACCACGATCTCGACGTTGTCCGTGCCGATGCCGGTCGAGACGACCGAGACACGCTGGCCTCGATACGACCCGGTGGCCGACGCGAACTCGCGATTCCGATGCTCCATCTCGATCGAGTCGAAGCGCTCGGCGATGCGGGTCGTGCGGTCCGGGTCGCCGGGGAGGAGGATGTACTCGGCCAGGTCTCCCGGTCCGAGTCCGATGTGGTACTGCCGTTCCCCTTCCGGGATCGCGATCCGGCGATCTCGGGGGCTCTCGACGCGGGTATCCGCGTTCGGCAAGGCCTCTCCTCACTCACATTGACTGCCTCGCTGACGCGAAACTCGGGGCGAGGATAGTCCGACCCTCTCACGAGCGTCAAGCTGGGTGGGATCGTGCGTGGCGGCCGGTCCACCAAGCACGACCCAGGTACGGCCCCGCAATAACCCGGCACGAACCCCGATTCAGCCGGTTGACGGTGGCGGCTGGCCGGTCACGGCGGCCAGTCGAACGGCGATCCGGCCGGCGAGCAAGCGCCGGGAGTGACGCCGCCGAAACAGAGTCACCGCCATGGATGCGAGCCCGATGAGCACGATGGACAGCAGGCCGGCACCGGGTCCCGGGAGCCACGCGAGGTCGTCCCCGAAGCCGGCCACGTTGGCGTGAGCGTCGGCGGCGGGCGATGACGCAGGGGGGCCGTCTGACGGCTCCGGAGCGGTCGCGGGCGCTGCCAGCTCGCCCCCGAGGACGATCGCCGATGGGTCATCGACGATCACGACCAGTCCATCGTCCTCGGCCCGTTCGACGCGGCCCGTGACGTTGATCGCATCGCCGGGCTCGATCAGGGGCAGCCACTCGACGGCTTCGCCGACCAGTACCACCGAGCCCACGGCAGTGCCATCGTCCAGGCGGAAACCCGTTTCGTCGACATCGACGACCAGGCCACCCACCCGAACGACGGTCCCGAGCACGTCCCCAAGCTGCGCGAAGTCTGCATCCGCGATGTCCTGATCCGTACCGGACGACGCACCCGTGCCAACGTCACCTGCACCTGCCCCTGCCGCGATCGCTCCCACCCCGGCCCCCGTGCCGGTGACGCCCCCGCCACCGGGCGGTGTCGTCGGAGCGGACGCCGCGGCAACACGGATGTCCGCCGGCGACCGTGGCAGCAGCGATGCACGCTTATCCGAGGCGCTCGGGTACGCCGGGCGCACGATCCCGGTCACCTCGATCGCTCGACCCTCGACGATGCTGGTCATCGGGATCGCCGCGGCGGGCTGTCCGACGACGACGACCCGCTGCGCCCCGACCACGACCTCCGCACGCCAGCGCTCCCCGAGCTTCTTGACGTCGTCGATCCGGCCGGCCACGGCGACCAGGCGCCAGGTGTGGGCAGCGGTGAGGTCGCCATGAACCCGGATGGCGGCCGGCGGTGCGGCCGTGCCGAGCCTCTCGAGGGACGCCGCCCGGAAACGCGGCGCTCCGTAGGCCGTGCCGACACGCCCGACGATCCTCAACCGGACCCCGATGCCCGGCGCCGTCACGTCCTTTGGCAGCAGGACCTCTATGGCGGCCGTCGCGTCCTGGACGACGATCCGCCGACCGGTAGCATCGAGCAGCATCGCGCCCGCCGTGACGATGGCCTCGATGGCCGTGTCGCGGTCCCTGGTGTTGATCGCCGCGGCGATCGACACGACTGGCGGGACGACATCGGTCGGCTTCTTGGAAGCCTTTGGCGTCGGCGGCGGCTTCGGGCTCGAGCTGGCGTCTGCCGATGGCGCCGATGAGGGCGTCGGATCGGAGATCAGGACGAGGTCGGCCGGATCACGGAGCCAGATTCGGTAGCCGTCGAGCGCTCCCTTGCGGGTCGCCCGCTGACCGGCGATGCCGCTGATCCGATACTCGGCACCCACCTTGATCGATATCGGGGTCACGCCACTCGATCCGTCGGCCATGACCCTGATCCGGGTCCCCGCCGCGGTCTCCAGGTAGAACGAGATATCGCCACTCGTCGCCTTGACCGGCTTGCCGGCGACCGACCCGATCGCGCGGACCAGGCGTCCTTCGGTCGATTCGTCCGGGCCCGCAGGCCCGAGATCGAGGGCGATCGGCAACGATCCGCTGCCATCGAGGACGAGACTGGCCGACGCCGGCCGCAGCTCGAGCTGGCCGTACGGGTCGACGAGCGTCCCACGGATCACCAGGATCCGTCCTCGGGCGGGCCCCGCGATGCCGTCCGGTAGTTTGACCACGATCCCGCCGGTTTCGTCGGCGATAGCCACCAACGTCGGGGTGCCAAGGCGGCCCGCCTCGGCCGTGACGACGCCACGGACGGTTACGACGGACCCGATCCGCGCTCCCCGGGCGGCGGCGATGGACGTGCCTTCAAGGGTCGGGGTCGGTGCCGGGGTCGCGGTAGGCGTTGGGGTCGGGGCGGGCGTCGGGGTGGGGGTCGGGGTCGGTGCCGGTGCCGGGGTCGCGGTAGGTGTTGGGGTGGGGGTGGCTGTCGGCGACGGCGCCGGTGTTGCGCTCGGCGTGGGGTCGGGCGGTGGCTGGACATCGAGGTCCGGCGCGAGCGTCACGTTCAATCGGTACCCGCTGGTACCCGTACCTGAACTGTCGCGCTGTCCGAGGGGTCCCGTCGCACGGACCGTGGTTCCAGCCTCAAGGGTGCGCAGCCCGAGCGCCGCCGGGGTCACGACGACCCGCACCGGGCCTGAACCGTCGTCGACCGAAACGGCGACACCATCGGCCAGCACGTCTGACCCACCGATCACCACGCCCTCGATCGAGATCCGTCGACCTTCGGCTGTCTCGGTCGCACTACCGGTAGACATCGACGGCGCCGCCGGCAGACCTGGCTGACCCATGACGACGAGCTCTGCCTCCGAGACGCGCAGCGTCCGCTGCTCGTAACGCGTGTCCAGCAGCCCACTCGCCAGGACCGCGGTTCCGGCCGAGAGCGCAGCGACGACAGGGGCATCGAGGTACAGCGCGATCCCGCCTGTGGCGTCCTCGACGAAGGCGGTCCGGCCCCCCTCCAGTGCACCCAGGTCGGTCGTCAAGACACCCGATATCGTCACCACAACGCCGTCCGCCATCGATCGCGCGTCGGCGATCCCGGTCACGGTCGGCGTGGGCGTCGGGCTCGGTGTCGGGATCGGTGTTGGCGCAGCGGTGGGTGTTGGCGCAGCGGTGGGTGTCGCGGTCGTTGTTGGCGCGGGGGTCGGCGTCGCGGGCGGCGTCGGCTCAGCGGTCGGCGTCGAAGTCGGTGCCGGGCTCGGAGTGACTCCCGGTGTCGCTGACGGCGCCGGGGTGATCTCCGGACTGGGCGTCGGCCCGGGCGCAGGGACGGGCGGAGCCGACGAGCCCTGCGGCGAGGGCACCGTGACCACCCCGAAGTCGAGCGCGTTGTCGTTGGTGTCCGTCCCGTTGCCGAGTGCCCCGCCGGGCCGCCGCTCCAGTGACGAGCCGGCGGGGGGGCCGGCGGCCGCGGAACCCTCGACGAAGACATTGACCGCGTCGCCCCAACCGACGGCGTCGATCACGTCCCCGCCGACGACCCGCAGCGCCACGGCGCCACCAGTCGCCGCAAACCCGCCCGAGTACACGACGTCCCCCGCCGCGGCGTACGCGCCGGCGCCGTTGGCGAGCAGGACGCGCCGCCCGGGTTCCACGATGGTCGCGGCGGCCCATGTCGCCTTGCGCGTGACGGTGGAGCCGGACGAGGTCGCATACACGACCTCCAACCCGATCAGATCCACGGGCGCCTGGCCCTGATTGGCGATCTCAACGAACTCATCCGAGGCCGATGCACCCCCGGTCTGCACCTCTGCCACGACGAGCGTGGATGGTGGCCAAGCGACCGCAGCCGCCTGGGCGATCCCGGCCCTGAACGGCGGACTGACGGACGGGCTGCCGAGCGCAACCACGGCAACGACAAAAGCGAGCGCGGTGATCCCCGCGTGTCGGACGCGATCCATACGTGACCTCCCGGCGGGGGACGGGCGGTGGCGGGGTACAGCCATTGAAGCAGGAGGCGCTTAGCTGCGACTTATCCACTACCATGACGATTACCCGTCCGCCCCGATCCTTGAACTGGAGAGCACCGTGGCCCGCGCCAAGAGGACCGCCCGCGCCGACGCCCGCCGCCGCCACCGCGCTGAGCTGGGCCTGCCGCTTGAGGGCGCCATGGAGGGGGACGCGAGCGAGACCACGGGTCAGGCGCAGGCCAGCGCCCAGTCCCGACCGGCGCGGCTCGGGATCGGGACCGCGTTTCGCCAGTCATTCCGGCCGCTGAATGTGCGCGAGGACCTGGCGGCACTCCCGCACATCGCCACCCGAACCAAGGCGTTGTGGCTGCCGGTCGTGCTCACGATCGCGGCGGCCATCGCGGTTGGCGCGACCCGCGGCGCGGACGTCGTGAGCCTGTTCGCGTTCCAGTACTTCATCGTCACACCAGCGATCGGTGGGGTGTTCATCGCCGGGTTCCTGGCACCGCGGGCAAGCTGGGCACTGGGCGTGATCGTCGGGCTGGTGAGCGCGGCCTGCTACAGCGTCCTCGGCACGGCCGGTCTGCTGCCGGCGGGCTTCGCCGAGGCGTTCGCGGCGGAGGCGAGCGCGGCGATCACGTCGTCTCTCGTGTTCTCCTCAGTAATGGGCGCCTTCTTCGCGTCCGCCGCGGCGTGGTATCGCCGGTTCCTCCAGCTCTCGAACCCCAATCGCGGCCGCGGACGGCCACAGCAGCCGGTGCGACGCGGGACGGACGGACGCTCACGCACTGCTGGCGATCAGAAGGCGGGCGCCCGCCGCTGATCCAGGCCCAGGCTCAACCGAGCCGGCGCATCCCGGCCTGACCCATCTGACGCACACCGCCGGGCTGGTCCGGCCCACCGGCCTCGGCGGCCACCGCGGGGAGTGGCCGGATCTCGTGGGCGAGCAGGTTCACCACTGCGCCCTCCCGTTGCAGCTCCCCGTCCACAAGCAACAAGGCATGCCGCCGTACAACGCCACGCAGCCGCTCCCAGACGTTTGGCCAGAGCGTCACGTTGACCATCCCGGTCTCATCCTCGAGCGCCAGGAAGACCGTGCCCTTGGCGGTCATCGGGTGCTGGCGCGTGACGACAAGGCCGCCCACCCGAACCCTGCCCGGACGGCGGTCGGCGAGTGCCGCGTTGGTCACCGCGCCCAGCCGATCCAGGGCCGGCCGGAAGAGCCCGACGACCTGACGCCTGGCATCCACGCCCAGGACCGCGTAGGCATCACCGATCCGTTCCGATTCAGTGATCGCTGGCAGAACCGGCGCGTCCGTGGCGGGGAGTCGCAGGTCCATCGGCCGGCCAGCAGCCGCGCCCCGCTTTCCGGCCGCCCGACCCAGCGATCGGACCGTTCGTCCGTCCATCCGACCGCGTGATGCCGAGGCGACCTCGCGCAACTGCCACAGCAACTCCCGGCGCGGCCGACCAAGCGAGTCCAGTGCGCCACTTCGGATGAGCCGCTCAAGGACCTCCTCGGGCAGGCCCGTCCGCTCCACCACCTCCGCCAGATCCCGGTACGGGCCGCGCGCCCGTTCCGCATCCAGCCGTTCTGCCCGCTCCTCACCGATGCCCTTCACCAGGTGCAACCCGAGGCGCACACCCCAGCCCACGGTCACCTCCGGCGTCCAGCGCTCGCGCACCGCCGTGGACGGCACGACACAGCCCGACGATACGACCACCTCGGGCCGCGCCTCGATCCCGACGCCTTCCGGGAGCGGCTCGCCCGGTCGACCCACCCACTCGGTCGTGGTCCGGTACGACGAGCCGTTGATGTCCACGGGCAGGACCGCCACCCCGTGGCGTTTGGTGTCGTTGACCAGGACCTCGACCGGGTAGAAGCCCATCGGCTGGGCATTGATCAGTCCGACCAGGAACTGGGCCGGGTAGAACAGCTTGAGGAAGGCCGATTCGTAGGCCGTCCGCGCGAACGCCGCGGCATGACTCTTGGCGAACCCGAAGCTCGCGAACGCCGCGACCTGGCGGAACAGCTCCTCCGCGGTCGATTCCTCCATCCCCGGCTGGCGCAGCGCCCCATCGACGAACTGCCGATGAAGCTTCTCCATCTCGCTGGTGGATCGCCACGTCCCCATCGCGCGGCGGAACCCGTCCGACTCCGCCGGGCTGAACCCGGCGACCTCGATGGCGACGCGCATGACCTGCTCCTGGTACAGGATCACGCCCATCGAATCCCGCAGGACCGGCTCCAGCGACGGATGCAGGTAGGTCACGGGCTCCAGCCCCTGTTTGCGGCGCAGATACGGGTGGACGGCATTGCCCTGGATGGGGCCCGGCCGGATGATCGCGACCTCCACCACGAGGTCGTCGAGGTTCTGCGGCCTCGATTTTGGCAGCGTCTGCATCTGCGCCCGACTCTCCACCTGGAACACCCCGACCGTGTCGGCCGCCTGGAGCATCTCGAAGACCTCCGTCACGTCCTCGGGCAGACGGTCAAGATCCAGACAGGCGGCGCAGTCGTGCTCGATGAGCTTCAGCGTCTCGTCCATCGCGGCCAGCATCCCGAGACCCAGCAGGTCGAGCTTGATGAGCTTCAACGTCTCGACATCGCGCTTGTCGAACTGGACCACGACCCGGTCCGGCATCGTCGCCCGCTCCAGCGGCACAAGATCGATGAGCGGAGCGGCCGTCACCAGCATGCCGCCGGAGTGGATGGAGAGGTGGCGCGGGAAGCCATCGATCCGAGCGCAGAACTCGAGCCAGCGCTCCCAGTGGGAGAGGCCGACCGTGGAACCACCGCGGGCCGTCGGACGCGGCTCGGGTTCCACGCGGCCGACAGAGCTGTCCGCCCCGCCCCGCCCCAGAGTCCCAGCCGGTGGCGCCGGTGGATCCCAAGGGCTCGGGCGGCCAAGTCGGTCCGTGGCCCGCGGCGCCGGCTCCAGCTGGCCGCTCTCCGGATCGATCGCCCGGCCGTCGACCAGCCCAGACGGGATCACGCGTTCGCGCCCTGCCGCGTGACCCGTGCCTCGACCGGCCCGAAGCCAGGCCACGCTGGCCGGCGTATCACCGGGCCCGCCTTCGTCATCGGACGTGCCACCAGCCCGGATCGCGGTCCGCGGCGCCAAGGCCTCCCCGGCCCCGCCCGTCGGGGTCCGCGATGCCATGTGTCCGCCGATTCCACCGCCAGTAGAGCGGTGAGGACTTGGGGAGTCCCAAGGGTCGGTCGGGTCCTCCACCCCACGCGCAACCCACGCCTGTTGAGCGTGGACCCGGCCATCGTGAAGGGCGTGGGGTGTCGTCGACCCGCGTTCTGCCCCCTCCAGCCGTGGTGGCTCTACTGGGAGTGGAATCCCAGCGCCTGACGGGCCGTGGCCCTGTCCCCCCGTCACGCCCGTCGTGAGACGCCCACCCCGGCCGTGGTTGAGCTGGCCCATCCGGTCGGTCAGGCCGCGTGCTTCGGCGAGGGTCGGCGCCCCGGCTCCGGCCGCCACCCCCGCCCCGGCCTCACCGGGCCCCCGGAAGAACTCGGCGAACCCGCCGTCCGCCTCCAGGTCCCGCCGGACCATCACCGAGTCGTACGTCTCGAGCGCCTTGGCGACCCGATCCACCAGCGGCCGCGGAAAACCCAGGGCCACGCCCACTTCGCGCACCGCCGAGCGTGCCCGGTACGTGACGAGGTTGCAGACCATCCCCGTGTGTTCCGGCCCGTAGCGCCGGTAGACGTACTGGATGACCTCCTCGCGTCGCTCCGAGGAGAAATCGATGTCGACGTCCGGGTAGGTCGTCCGGCCCTCGTTGATGAACCGCTCGAACAGCAGGTTGTGGCGGATCGGCTCGACCCGGCTGATGCCCAGCGCGTAGGCCACGATGGACCCCGCGGCACTCCCCCGCCCCTGCGCCGGGATCCCCTGCTCGCGGGCGAAACGCATCAGGTCCCAGCAGATGAGGAAGAACTCGGCGAGGCCGGTCCGCTCGATGACATCGAGCTCGTGGGCCAGCTGCCTGACGACGGCCGGGGTGATCGGGTGGTAGCGGCGCCGAGCCCCCTCCTGGCACAGCGCGACGAGATGGCTGAACGGCGTCTCCCCGTCCGGCACCGGGAAGCCCGGGAATCGATACTGCTCGAAGCCAAGATCGACCACACACGCCGCCGCGATCGATACGGACCGCTCGATCCCCTCGCGCCACGCCCGAGCCACCGCACCCCCCATCGAGGCCCCGAGCGCCGCCAGCTCCTCGCCCGATTTCAGGTAGGACTCGCCATCCGCCCGGCGCAGGTCGGCCAGCGTATCCAGCGTCCGACCGTGCCGGATCGCGGTCAGCACATCATGGAACTCGCGGTCCTCGACCCGTGCGTAGTGGACGGCATTGGTCACGACCACCGGGAGACCGAGATTCGCCGCGAGCTCCACCGATTCCGCGACGAGCCAGTCGTCGTCCGGACGGAGATGGTGCGACAGCTCGATGTGGAAGCCACCCTCACCGAAGATACCCGCGAACCGTTCCGCCGCCGCGCGCGCGCCCGCCCGATCGCCGACCAGCAGGCGCCGACCGATCTCCCCGCTCCGGCCGCCGGACAGCGCGATGACATCCTCGTGATGCTCGTCCAGCAGCGCGTGGCGAAAACGTGGCATGCCCTTGGTGCCCGCCAGGTTCGCGCGCGACAGGAGCCGGCACAGGCTCCGCCAGCCGACCGGGCTTCGGGCCAGCAACACAAGGTGCGGGCCACGCGCTCGAGCACCGATTCCGCGCAGGTCCTCCTTGACCGGATCTCGATGGCCGGGGAGGCGGGCGCGCTCCGGCCGGGGCCGTGCTGGCCGGCCATCCTCTACCGGCGTCGCTTCCGGCAGCTGGCCACGGCGCCGCGCACGACGGGGTGGGATGACGACGCCACGCGGATCCGCGACCGCCGGATCCAGCAGCTCGATCTCCGTCCCGACCACGCCGTGGAGACCGGCCTCCGCGACCGCACTCATGAACCGGACCGCGCCATACAGGCCGTTGTGGTCCGTGGCGGCGAGCCCGGTCAACCCGAGCTCGACGGCCCTCCGGACCAGCTCATCCGGCGGCGAGGCCCCATCGAGGAACGAGAAGTTGGTATGCGCGTGAAGTTCGGCGTACGGGATGGTCGCCACGATCGCTCCGGTCGGGGGCCGGCGGGCTGGGGGCCGCACAGTATAGAACAAACGTTCATACTGAAAATCGCCCCGAAACCACGAAACAGATTCGGGGGGTCTGGCGTCTCAACGGCATGCACGCACCCATCCAGCTCGATCGCCCGTTCCGACCGGTCGCCAGGACCGCGCTCCGGACGGCTTTCAGCCTGGTGGTCGCGTTGCTCTTGATCTTCGTCCTCCTGCCCGCGATCCTCGCGGTGCAGGCGGCGGCGATCTAGCACCACACGACGTCTCGGCGCCTGGGGGCTCGGGACGATTTCGGCGACGATCGACTTGCGATAGTCGAGCGTCGACCCGCCGGAGCGCTGGTGAGCAGCGACTCCTGGCCGCAGGACCCCGTCGCTTGGGGGCGACGGGGTCCTGCCATATCCCGTGGCTGGAACCCCGGCGCCCAGCCAGGCACCGAGGTCGGGTACTGGGAGTACCGCATTTCGGATGAACTCCTCGTGGAGCCACGCAGAATCGACAGGATGATGTCGTTTGTGCACGCGACGGAGCGCGGCTGTGCGGATCTCGGTACTGGGAGTACCGCGAAGGCGGGCCGTCAACGGACACCCCGAGCGGCCGTGACTACACTCGAGGGCGTGAGATCCCCATCCGATCGCCTCCTCATCATGATCGTCGCACTCGCCATCACGGTTACCGGATGCGGGCCAGGGGTGATGACGGCCTCGCCTTCGACCTCGCCGACGGACCCCGCCACGAGCAGTGCCCTGCCGGCGGGCCAGACGGATACCGAATGGGGTCGCATCTGGGACGAACTCCCGGCCGGTTTCCCGATCTATCCGGGCTCCGCGCTGGCGGGCGACGCGAGCCCCGAGGCGGTCAGTGGCCGGTATGCCATCGTCGGTGGCGACCCGGCCGAGATCGCGTCGTGGATGCAGACGGCACTCGAGGCCGCGACGTTCAGCACGGAGGCGCTGTCCGGACCCCTCGAGGACGGGCGGTACGTGCTCGATTCGGTCGGTCAAGGCGACTGCCGGATCGAGATGACGGTTGTGCCGTTGAGTCGGCTGACCTTCCTGTCCGTCCGCTACGGGGCCGCCTGCCCGCTGACCTGACACCGAACCGCAACCGGCCGTGCGTGACACCGGGCGACGCTCAAGCGTCTATGCTTGCACCGGATCGGCGGGGAAGTCCGATTCACAGCCGTGGGGAGAAGGCTCATGCAGTCCGCACAGCCTCGGGATCTTGGAGCGCTGGCCCTGGTCGTGGGCATGTTCCTCATCCTCTTCGTGGTCAGCCTGATGCTGGGGGCACCCGTCCGCTGAGCCCCGCCGACGGGTCAGTCGTACAGACGCTCCAGGTGCCACGTTCCGGCGATCCGATCGAGGTAGACGAGGGCCAGCCAGCGCTCTCCGACGACCTTGAGGTAGTCGCGCGCGATCGGGTCGCGCCACCACGATTCCTCGACGCGCCATCGATTGCAGACCTCGACGGTCTCGCGCCGGCCGTTCCAGCGGATCGCGGTCAGGTGGCCGTCGGCATCGAACTCGACATCGATGCGCGGGTGCTCGCGCAGGAGACGGGTCATGACCGCGCCTCCCCTTCCAGCCCGACCGTCTGCCACGACCATCGATCCTCGGGCAGTGGCGCCTCCGGGTCCGTGATCGCCACCCGCCGGACGCGATCCTCCCCGTAGGTCAGGGCGAGCCTGGCAAGCTGCCAGCCAAGCCGTGCCGTGCGCGCGGCCTGTGGCACGAACAACGGCAGTTGCTGGCCGGCCGCCTCCGTGGTGCCGCGCAACTCGAGGTCAAGGCGCTGGACCGCGGCCGGCGGCGGTTCCCGTTCCAGGCGCGCAAACAGCAGCCGCTCGATGGCCTCGGGGTCCGCGGTGGGTTCCGGGAAACGCTGCTCGACCTCCATCCGCGGCGAGGTCCCGCGCGCGGCGAAGGCCAGGTCCAGTTCCAGGGTGAGGACCGCGCGGTCCGCGGCGAGGCCCCGGGTGGTGAGCTGGGTCGTGATCGCGGCCACCAGGCGATGGAGCACGAAGCGCAGCGGCTCGAGATCCTCGACCGGCGGTTCGATCGGCAGGGCGAGGGCCAGCCGCTCCGGGGCGTGACGAGCACGGAACGGCTCGGTCTCCTCGCCCCTGGCCCGGGCATGGAGCCTGGCCCCTTCGTTCCCGAACCGGGCGATGAGCGCGGACCGCGGCAATCCCGCCACCGCCCCGATCCGGCGGAGTCCGAACCGGGTCAATCGAGCGCGGACGTCGAGGTTCGTCGTGAGGAGGCCGGACGGGAAGTCGGCCAGGAACGCGGCCTCGTCACCGGGCGCGACGACGACCGGGGAGCCGGCACGAGCGTGAACGGCGGCGATGGTCGCGGCGAAGTGCGTACCCGCAACCCCGGCCCGCGGCACGAGCCCCTCTCCCGGCAACACCGCCGTCAATGCCGCCCCGACTCGCTCGACGAGCACCGGCTCGGGACCCCACAACGGCCCGAGACCATTTATCCCCATCTCGAACAGCCCGAACGCGTGATCCAGTGGGTCGCCGCTCCCCGCCAGGCTCGGGCTGAACCCCCCAAGCGCCTCGAACGCGACCTCCGCGGCAACCCGGTCCGCGTCAAGATCGGGCTCGATGAAGGTCGCCTCAGGGACGAGTCGATGGGCGCTCCCGAGCGGCATCCCGCGCCGGACGC
>JANOIS010000312.1:0-2281 GCA_031407755.1 Chloroflexota bacterium
ACCTGCGATGAGCGCCGCGAGCGTCACGAAGAGCGCACCCGCGAGGACCGGGATCGGGCGCGCGAGCGGCCGCTCCCCCAGCCCGACGCCGGCGACCGCAGGCAACGAGGCGACCGCGAAGGCGCCGAGGGGTCCGCCGGAAAGGAGGTCGGCCGCGAGCCCGCCGACGAATGCCCACCAGCACGCTTCGGCAGCGCCGGCGGCGACAGCCCAGCTCGCAGCGACGAGGAGCGGCAGATTCGGCCGTACGTCACCGGCGGCAATGAACGGAACGATCGCAGCCTGCAGGAGCGCGGCGAGGAGTGGTACGGCTATCGCGAGCGCGATACGCACAGGTCCTCCTCGAGGTCGCGTCGTGCGACCAGAATTCATTGCAGGGCGGAACGCGGGGACAGTCACTTTCGGATTATCCGCGAGGCGACCCTCGAATGATGGGTCCTGGCCAGGACCAGACGCGGACTTGAGCGCAGGTCTTCATCGTTGCTACAGATAATGGTATCAGACGCTGGTGTAGTGGAATAGAGTGAGCTAACGCAGTGAGAATATGGTCACGCAGTCGTTGTAACGCAACCGGGGGACGTTCATACGGGGTAGAATGGCTTTGTCCTGGCGCACTTCTGTGTCCTGCCTGGTGCTCAGAGGGGGAAATTTCGTTCAGTCCACTCAATGTTTCACGATTGTCAGACCCGGCCAGCCGATCCTCCGGACGGCTACATGGAGCGCGTCTGTGAACGTCCTCTGCATCACGAACCAGAAGGGTGGGGTGGGGAAGACGACGACGGCGATCAGCTTGGGGGCCGCCCTCGCACTGCACGGGTCGCGGGTCCTCCTCGTGGACCTGGATCCACAGGGAAATGCGACGAGTGGGCTGGGCGTCCGACGCCAGGACGTTGAGCGTGGCATCTACGGTGTTCTCCTTCAGGACCAACCTCTCCCCGAGGCCACGATGCGCACGAGCGTAGCCGGACTCGACCTACTGCCGTCATCTCCAGACATGGCCGGCGCGGAAGTGGAACTCGTGCCGGTGCTTGCCCGCGAGTTCCGTCTCCGCTCCGCTCTGGAGGGTGCCACTGGCTACGACACGATCCTCGTCGATTGCCCCCCGTCCTTGGGGCTGCTCACCGTCAATGCGTTGTCCGCAGCGGACGGAGTTCTGGTACCCGTTCAGTGCGAGTACTACGCGCTCGAGGGTCTTGCCCAGCTCATGACCACCATCGATGCCGTGCGGCGGCGCCTCAATCCCCGGCTCGAGGTCCTTGCGATCATCCTGACCATGGCGGATGCCCGTAATCGGCTGTCGATGCAGGTGATCGAAGAGGTCCATCGGCATTTCCCCGAACTCGTCGCCCGGGTCCGAATCCCGCGCACGGTGCGCCTCGCTGAGGCGCCGAGCCATGGCCTGCCGATCGCAGCCTACGACCCCCAGTCCCGGGGAGCGCAGGCGTACGCCGACCTCGCACAGGAACTCAGTGCCCGTCTGGCCGCGCGTTCTCCGATCGCACTCGGGGCCACGCACTGATGGCCCGCTCCGGTCTCGGACGCGGTCTCGACGTCCTGCTCGGGGAGAAGCCGTCAGCCCCGCCGATTGTGGCGCCGGTCGGGGCAATGGAGCTCCCTCTGGAGCGCATCTCGCCCAACCGCCAGCAGCCGCGCACGCACTTCGACACGGACGGCCTCGAGCAGCTCGCAGCCTCGATCCGCGCCCACGGCGTTCTGCAACCAATTGTCGTATCACGGCAGGCCGACGGCTACGAGCTCATCGCCGGCCACCGCCGCGTCCTCGCCTCACGCCTTGCGGGGCGGACGTCGATCCCGGCAGTCGTACGCGAGGACGTGAAGGACCGCCTGGAGCTGGCACTCGTCGAGAACCTCCAGCGCGCCGACCTCAACGCGATCGAAACGGCGCGCGCCTACAAGCTGCTCATGGAGACCTACGACCTCACGCAGGACGCCCTCGCCGAACGCATCGGCAAGTCACGCTCCGCGGTCGCGAACACGCTGCGCGCCCTCGCCGCGCCGCAGCTCGTGCAGGACGCCGTCATAGATGGGAAAATCACCGAGGGCCACCTGCGCGCGCTCATGTCACTCCCGCTTTCCGAGGCGATCGCCGCCTTGGGGGATGTCATCGCGAAGGACATGAGCGTTCGCGAGGTCGAGGCACTCGCCCGAAAGCTGGCGCGGCCGCGGACCAAGCGGGATGGGCGTGCGACACGGGGCCTGGATCCGGATCTCGCGGCCGTTGTGGATCGACTCCGCACGGCGCTCAGCACAAAGGTGAACG
>JANOIS010000338.1:0-4082 GCA_031407755.1 Chloroflexota bacterium
GAATTCATGCTCGAACGCCGCCAGGACCTGCAGACCGGTCTCGCGCCTGAGATCGTCAAGGGCTGCCTTCATGAACCCACGGGTACAGCACTCCCAGGTGCTGCCATCCTGGTTCCTCGAATCGCACAGGTACAGGTGGAAGGGAGGTGCGTCGTCCCACATGTCCACCCGGGTGTGGGTGTCGGGGACCGGGACCTGGCGGACCTCCTTCATGGGACCCCACGGGTTCGCGGCGATATCCGCAAACGGTGTCAGGGCCTGGCCGGCTGCCGCCCAGCCGAGCCCGTGTTCCATTCGAGCGGGGACCTCGGACGCCGGGACGCCGCGGCACCTCGTGAGGCCTACGTAGTCACTCCAGCCCAGCAGCACGATCTCGTCGTCAGTCATCGCTACTCACCTTCTCCGGCCGCGGGCTGGACATCCAGACCGAGGCCCGCCATGTCGCCGAGGTACGCAGCCATCACCGCAGGGTTCACGACGATCGCCTGCGGGGTGTCCAGCGCGAGCGTCCGCCCGGTCTCCAGGACCTGGATCCGGTCGCACAGCCGCATGATGAGTCGGAGGTCATGGTCGATGATGATGATCGCGCATCGGTCATCGCGAGCGATCGCCCGGATGTCCTCCATCAGGACATCGGATTCCGCTTCGTTCATCCCCGCGGCCGGCTCGTCGAGGAGCACGACCGACGGTCGGGTGGACGTCGCTCGAGCGATCTCCAGGCGCCGCTGCCTTCCGTAGGACAGCGTGGTGGCCTCGCTCTGGCCGACGTCAGCGAGATCCAGCGAGGCAAGTGACCGCTCGACATCGTCCGGGCGCGATCCGTGCGGAGCCATCACGTTCTCGCGCACGGTCAGGTGGTTGAACAGGCGAATGTTCTGGAACGTCCGGGTCACCCCGCGACGGGCGGTCACATGGCTCGGCAGGCCCGTGATGTCTTCGCCGCGCAGGACCACCCGGCCCGCATCGGGGGCGGTGACGCCGGACAGGACGTTGAGCAGGGTGCTCTTGCCGGAGCCGTTTGGTCCGATGATCCCCAGGATCTCGCCGGCGCGGATCTGGATGCCCACGTCGGCCAGGGCGTGGATCCCGCCGAATGACTTGCTGATGCCCGTTCCGATCAGCAAGGGCTGGTCATCGCCTTCCGCAGCGATCTCGAGCGCGAGTGCGGGCTGTCCCGGCGCGGCCTGCACGACGGCGATCCGTGGTTCCAGAACGGACCCGAGGCGCGACCCGAGGCGCGACCGGAGACGCGGCCACAGATCCTCCGCCTCCCGTCTGCCGACCAGGCCATCGGGGCGCCAGGCGAGGGCGACGATGATGAGCGCCGCCAGCGCGAACTGGACCGTGCCGGTGATGCGCGGCAACTCGAACGACCCGATGACCACGCCCTGCTCCACCCTGGACAAAAGTTCCGTGATGACCACCACGACCATCGCACCGACGACCGCGCCGAGCACGCTCTCCTTGCCGCCGACGACCAGCATCGCGAGCAACGAGAAGGTCATCGCGAAGGAAAACTGGTCGGGGTCGAAGGCGAGCACGTTGAGTGCCCACAGGCTGCCGGCCGCACCCATCATCGCGGCACTCAGGACGAATGCCACCAGGCGCACCCCTGGCACATCGATCCCGACCGAGCGAGCGGCCAGTTCGTCCTCGCGCGACGCGCGCAGGCGCAGGCCGGCGCCCGAAGCCTTGAACAGGCGGGCGACGAGGACGAAGACCAGGGCGGCGACGAGGGCGACCCACGGGCTGGTCAGCCGTGGGATCCCGAACACCCCCTGGCCGCCGCGGGTCACGGCGCTCCAGTTCAGCATCAGGGTGAAGGCCACGATGAGGAGCGCCAGCGTGGACATGACCAGGGCGTTGACGTTCATGCGCACGAGTACGGCGCCAACGACCAGGCCGATCAGGGCACAGAACGCCGCAGCGACGAGGATCGCCGGGAGCACGCCGAGCTCGATCCCAAGCAGGACCACGGGCAGGTCGGGCAGCTGCGTCTGACGCACGGCGCTCGGGATGGTCAGCACAGCCGTCAGGTAGGCACCCGTGCCCATGAAGGCCACGTGGCCGAAGGACAGGATCCCGCTGTTGCCGATGAACAGTTGCAGCGACGTCACCAGGGTCACGCTGACCAGCAGCACGACAGCGGTGCCGCTGAGCGTCGAGTCCCCGCTCGCAACGAGGCCGACGGTGACGACGACAAGCACCAGACCCGTGAGGGCGCTGCCGAGCAGGGCTTCCCTGCGCGACCGGTCGAGCCAGCGCAGGACCGTCACACCTTGACCTCCACGTGCCGCCCCAGGAGCCCTTCCGGGCGCACATAGAGGACGACCGCCACGGCCATGAGGGCGAGGGCGAACTGGAACGGCACGATGGAGCCCGGCAGGTAGGCCTGGAGCAGGATCTCCAGCGCCCCGAACACGAAGGCACCGATGACCGCGCCCGGGATGCTGCCGAGTCCGCCCAGGACGATGGCCACGAACGACACGAGGATCGGGGTGAACCCGGTGCCCGGACTGACGGTCGTCGTCCGGGCGATCCAGAGCACCCCACCCACGCCCGCCAGCAGCCCCGAGACGAGGAAGGCGAGGGGGATCACCCGGTTCGCGCGCACGCCGAGGAGCCGCGCGGTCGTGAGGTCGAGCGCTGCGGCGCGCATGTGCAGCCCGGCTCGAGACCCGCGCATGAAGAGCAGGAGCAGGACCATCGCCGCCAGGGCGACGCCCAGGGTGATCAGGGCCAGGACGCCGATGCGCAGGTCGCCGATGGTCAGGAAGTCGCTGAACAGGTCGGGCGTCGGGATGCCCTTCGAGCGTGGTGAGATGACCTGCCGGAACAGCCCCTGGAGCACCTGCGACAGGGCGAACGAGGCAAACAGGAGGGTCACAAAATTGGCGCCGCGCAACGGCCGAAACACGACGAACTGCATGACCACCGATGCGCTCCCCGCCGCGGCCACGCCGAGCGCGGCCACCGCGACGAAGGGCAGGCCGGCCTCGCTGGCGAAGAACATCGTGTAGCCCGCGATCGTGATCAGCTCGCCATAGGCAAAGTTGAGGATCCCGAGGGTGCTGTAGACCATCGCCAAACCCAGGGCGAGCAGGGCGTAGATGCTGCCCAGCGACAGGGCGTTGATCAGCTGTTGGAGCAGCGCATCGATGGCCACGTCAGTCCGCTCCGATCTCGCCGAAATAGAGTCGGGTGAGATCCCTTGCCTGGAGCTCGGATGATGTCCCGTGCGCGACCACCCGGCCAGCCGACAGGACATACCCACGGTCGGCGAGCCGGAGCGCCCGCCGGGCGTTCTGTTCGACCACCAGAGACGTCACCCCCTCGTCGCGCAGTTCACCGATGAGCTCGAAGATCTGGTCCACGATCCTTGGGGCGAGACCCAGCGAGGGCTCGTCATACAGGATCACGCGTGGCTCCGCCATGAGCGCACGGGCGATGGCCAGCTGTTGTTGCTCGCCACCGGAGAGCGTGCCGGCGACTTGCTGACGGCGCTTGGCCAGGACCGTGAACCGACTGAACATCCGCTCCAGGTTCGCGTGTTCCGACCCCCGCGGGCGAGGCGTCGCCCCGAGGCGCAGGTTCTCCTCCACGGTCAGCGCCCCGAAGATCCGGCGACCCTCGGGAACGAGTGACAGGCCCGCGCGCGCGACGTTCTCGGGGATCCCGGCCGGGACTCGTCGGCCATCCAGGCGAACGACGCCCTCGGCCGGTCGGTGGACCCCGGCGATCGTGCGCAGGAGCGTCGACTTGCCGGCCCCGTTCGGCCCGAGGACGACGACGACCTCACCCCGAGCGACGTGCAGGTCCACGCCACTGAGCGCGGTCACCACGCCGTACCGGACCGTGAGGCCGGCGACCTCGACGAGTGGCGTGGCCACGTCCTCGGGTTACGGGTTGGGCACGAAGGTCGGGTACCCCGGCTGCTCCAGGCAGGTGAATGTCTCGCCGTCCATCTTGATCAGGGCCGCCGGCTTCTTGACCCGCCGCGTCGCGGGATCCATCACGCCGGTCCCGCTGACCCCGGCGTACTCGTAGTTCGAGAGGGCGGTGATGATGGCCGCCGGGTCGGC
>JANOIS010000361.1:0-2199 GCA_031407755.1 Chloroflexota bacterium
GACGCGCACCGGGTGGATGTGCAGGAACACGTTGTTCATGACGGCGTACGCGCGCGAGCGCTCGTCGCTCGGGTAGGGCTGACGGAAGAGCGACCGCCAGACCGGGCTTCGGCGGATGGTCTGATCCACCCGCTCGAGGAACGAAACGCGGTCCCTCATCAGCAACGTTCCTCATACACCTACCGCTATATCGCTGGTCGATATATACGCCGACTCACAGGGCGTGTCAAGACCCGCACTGTGGCAACGGTGGCCGCCAGTGGCGCGGCGTCAACCAGTCAGCGGGTTGCGCCATCGGATCTCGCCGAATCGGGCAAAGTCCGTGTCTGCCGAGCAGACCTCCAGGCCATGCTCGATGGCCAGCGCAGCAAGGTGCGCGTCCGGGACGAGATTGCCACTCACCCTGTATGTCCGCACGAGCGACCCGAGGATGCTCGCGTGCCGATCCGTGGGCACGGGGATCCACACTTGATCGCACGCCAGCCAGTCATCGACGAACTGCCACGCATCGGCCGGGCGCAGCGGTGTCGCAGTCGCACGGGGATGGGTGGAAATGCGCACGAATGCCGTCAGCGACTGCCACGGGATCCCGACGCGTCGATCACCGTTAAGCTGCTCGGTCAACCAGGTTGAGGCCCGGGCATGCTCCGGGGCCAGCGCATCGGCCGCATAGATCAACAGGTTCGCGTCGATCAGCATCAGCGAACCACGCTGCCGTCCAGGGTCTCGAGCGCCTCCGCGACATTGGACACATCGACCGATACGCCGATCTTCACGCTTCGCTGACGGAAGACTGGCCGATCCGACTTCTGGCGCAACCCCGCTCGAGCAAGGTGGTTGACGGCCTCGCTGATGCCGAGGCCGCGGTCCTGCCGCAGCCGTCCGATCGCCGCGACCACATCATCATCGAGGTTCACCGTCGTGCGCATGCCGTCAGGATACCATCTCGATGCTCACGATGAAGCATCGTGATGCGCACGATGTTGGATACAAGGCCATCCGCGCGGCTGATGATCCTTACGGGTACAGGCCGCGCAGCTCCATGGCGTCGGCGACGCGCTTGACCGCGAGCAGGTACGCGGCGGTCCGCATGTTGACCTCCTCGCGCTGGGCCATCGAAAGGACCTCCCCGAAGGCCCTGACCATGATCTCGCGCAGCTTCGCGTTGACGACCGCCTCGCTCCAGTGGTCTCGGTTGAGATCCTGCACCCACTCGAAGTAGCTGACCGTCACTCCGCCGGCATTGCACAGGATGTCCGGGATCAGAAACTTCCCGGCCTTGAACAGGACCTCATCGGCGTCCGGCGTCGTGGGGCCGTTGGCCGCCTCGGCGATCACGCGGGCCTTGATGTTCTCGGCGTTGCGGGCCGTGATCTGGTTCTCCAGGGCAGCCGGGATCAGGATGTCGCAGTCGACCTCGAGGACCTGGGCATTGGAGATGTCCGATGCCCCCGGGAACCCCTGGACGGTGCCATGCTCCCCCTTCCACTGGATGACCTTGGCGATATCCAGGCCACTCGGTGCATGGATGCCTCCGGTCGAATCGGAGACGGCGACGACGGTCGCCCCCTCCTCGGCGATGAGTCGCGCCGCGATCGATCCGGCGTTGCCGAAACCCTGGACCGAAACGGTGCACGTGTTGAGGTCCATGCCCAGATGCTGGGCGGCCTCGATGATGCAGAAGACGGTGCCGCGGGCGGTCGCCTCGTTGCGCCCTTCCGAACCGCCGAGGCTGATCGGCTTGCCGGTAACGACACCCGGGACCGTGTAGCCGGCGTGCATGGAGTACGTGTCCATCATCCAGGCCATGATCTGGGCGTTGGTGTTGACGTCCGGGGCAGGGATGTCCTTTTCCGGGCCGACGAGCACCTCGATCTCCGTGAAGTAGCGGCGGGTCAGACCCTCCAGCTCCTTCTGGCTGAGCTGCTTGGGATCCACGATGACGCCGCCCTTGCCACCACCGTACGGGATGCCGACGACCGCGCACTTCCACGACATCCACATCGCCAGGGCCTTGACCTCGTCCAGCGAGACGTCCTGGTGGTAGCGGATGCCACCCTTGGCCGGACCGCGACCCAGGTTGTGCTGGACGCGATACCCGGTGAAGACCTGGACGGATCCGTCGTCCATGTGGACGGGGAAATGAACGGTCAGTTCGCGACGCGGTTCGCGCAGGACGCGACGCATGCCCTCGTCCAG
>JANOIS010000392.1:0-1962 GCA_031407755.1 Chloroflexota bacterium
TTCACGCCGCCCTTGCTCGCGGAGTAGACGGCATGGCGCCGGATGCCGACGAGGCCGGCCTGCGAGCTGAGGTTGACGATGCGTCCGTAGCCTCGCTCGACCATGTGGCGGCCGACGGCCTGGCTGGCGAAGAAGACGCCCTTGAGGTTGACGGCCATCATCTCGTCCCAATCGGTCTCGCTGACGTCAAGCGCATCGTGGTTCGCCCCCAGGCCCGCGTTGTTTACCAGGATATCGATCCGGCCGTGCGCTGCGACCGCGGCGTCGACCGCCGCACGTGTGCCACCGACATCCGTGACATCGAGGCGGAGCGGCTCCACGCGCCCGCCGTCCGGTGCGGTCCAGGCGACATCGGGCGCATCGAGGTCGCGGACACCGGCCAGCACGTGGGCGCCGCAGGCCGCCAACGCCCGCGCGAGGTCGCGGCCGATCCCCCGGCCGGCCCCGGTGACCAGGGCAACCTGCCCGGTGAGGTCGAAATCCGGTCGTTGAATGGCAGCAATCCTCCGTTTGGCCCGCGGCACGGGTCGCAGCCGACCAATCATAGGAGGGCGGTGGCCATCAGGCCAGGCGCAGGTCGCTCACGTCCTCGAAGCCTCGTCGGTTCCGGGTGACAAGGGTCAGGCCGTGCTCAAGGGCCGTCGCGGCGATCAGGGCGTCAGGAAGTCGCAGCCCGTGGGTCCGTCGGATCTGACCGGCGCGCTCCGCGACGATCGCGTCGACCGCATGTTCGATGAACGGCGCCAGGAGGCGGACCACGGACGCCTTCTCCGTGGCACGGCCGGCGAACAGCTCAGCCCGGGTGATGACCGAGACATGGACCGTCGCAGGCGGCTCGAACCGACGGGCGCCGCGCAGGTGGTCGACCAACACGTCCGTATCGACCAACAGCTCTTCGATGCGCTGCCGGTCAGCCACGGTTCCACTCATCCCGAGACGGGACTTCGAGCTCCGGGAGCGACCCAAAGGTTTCCGCCAGGGCGCTGTCGGTATCAACGGGTTCAGCGACGAGATACTCGTCGAGCGCCTCACGAATGATATGCGCGAGGGTGGTCCCGTCGCGTCGTGTGCGTGCGTCGATCCTCCGCCGCTGGTCCGCGGTGAGGTAGACCTGAGTCCGGGTCGCGCCATGCATGATATACATCACGGTATACAGCATGAGTCGTCCCGTCAACGACATCGTCTTGACGTCGTAGGCTTGATGTCCGTCGCCATTCAGACACATGGGGAGATCACCGTCACATGGACATCCTGAGCACGCTCCTGCTGCTGGGCGGCATCGCCCTGATCGTGGGCGGGGGCATCGCCGCCGTGACCAACCGTATGCGGCCGACGGTCGGCCGCGACAAGGTCGTCATCGGAGGCGGGCTGCCGTCCGGCTTGATGCTCGTGGGTGGGGTCGTGGTGCTCGCCGCGGGCATCACCCTGTCAGCGTTCATCCAGATCCCGGCCGGGTTCGTGGGGGTCGTCCGCCAGTTCGGTGCGGTGACCGGCGTCACGCTGGACCCAGGCCTGCACTTCGTCACGCCCATCGTCAACTCCGTCGAACAGCTGGACACGCGGGTCAAGGCGATCCGGGTGGAGGGCTACACCGCGGCCAGCAAGGAACAACAGGACCTCTTCCTGGACGCGACGCTGAACTACCACGTGGATCCGCGCTCCGCACCAAGGATCGTCCAGGAGCTGGGCCTCAATTTCGAGGAGACGATCATCCGACCACGCTTCCTGGACATCCCGAAGTCGGTGACGGACGACTATCCGACCGCGATCGTGATCAACAGTCGGGACGAGATTCGTGAGAAGGCGACGGAACTCCTGCGTCTCCAGCTGGAGCCGCGCGGGATCATCGTCGATGGCATCAGCTTCGAGAACTTCAGCTACTCGGCGGCCTACAACCAGGCGATCGAGGAAAAGCAGGCCGCGCAACAGCAGGTCGAGACGGAACGGCAACGCCTGGCCCAG
>JANOIS010000479.1:0-23677 GCA_031407755.1 Chloroflexota bacterium
CGGCTGCCTCGCCGTACTCGGCGACGACGACCCGGGCGCCCTGCGCCGCAAACATGCGCGCGGCCACACGGCCCATGCCGCCGCCGCCGCCGGTGATGATCGTGACCTTGTCGGCGAGTCGCATCGGAATCTGTGTCCTCAACGGGGGCTACGTCGCGTGCATCGTACCCGTGCCGTCATGGCGGATGTATCGTCCGTCGATGGATGAAGCCGTCGATCTCATCGCTGCCGTCGATGCCGGGGATGTGGAGGCCGTGGCTCGCCTCGTGACGGGCGATCCGGACCTGGCGAACACGCGGGGTGAGGATGGTGTGTCCGCCCTGCTGCACGCGCGCTACCGGTCGCATCGGGCGGTGCTCGACGCCCTGCTGGCGGCCGATCCGGAGATGGACGTCTTCGATGCGGCGGCGCTCGGTCATATCGATCGCCTGCGGCACCGGTTGGAGGAGGATCCTTCTCGGGCGACGGCAATGGCCAGTGACGGGTTCACGGCGCTGCACCTGGCCGCGTTCTTCGGCAAGGTTGAGACGGCACGCGTACTCGTCCAGGCCGGCGCCGACGTATCGACCTACGGGACCAACGCGTTCGCCAACCAACCGCTGCATGCCGCGGCAGCCGGTCGCCACATCGAGGTCTGCCGGTTGCTGCTTGCGGCCGGGGCGGACGTCAACGCGACGCAGCACAGCGGCTTCACGCCCCTGCACGAGGCGGCCGGATCCGGTGACGTCGAGCTGGCGGAGCTGTTCCTGTCCGCCGGAGCAGACCCTGGGGCGCTGACGGATGCTGGCGAGACCGCGGCCCATCTGGCCGAGGCGGCCGGTCACCTCGATCTGTCCACCAGGCTGCGCGAGGTTGCCGGTCCATAGCCCCGGGACGACCGGCGTCAGCGGGCGGCGCGCTCGCTGAGGAGCCGAGCTCGAACCGCCTCGAATTCGCCTTCGACGGCGTCGATCCGGGGCCGGAGGTCGAGGACGTCCCCGGCGCGGCCGTCCGCTTCCAGGGTCTGGCACAGGTCCGCCAGCAGCGTGGCGCCCACATTCTGGCTGTTCGACTTGAGCGAGTGGGCCGGCCGGATGACAGCCGCGACGTCCCTGGCCGTCACGGCCATGCGCATGGCTGCGACCTGCGTTGCGGCGTCGTCGATGAAGGTATCGATGAGCTCGTCCACGAACGCGGCGTCGTCGCCGGTGATCTCCAGCAATCGGGCCATCGCCTCGCGATCAAGGGTCATCCGGCGACCTCCGGGATCATGGAGTCCCGGCCGGCAGCGGTGCCGACTGAGCCGTCGACATGGCTGTCACCGCGTAGACCGGGATGGGCCGGCTGAAACCCTTGAGCGAGCGCTCGCCGGCGGGCTCGGCCACGACCTCCGATTCGGCAGCCGCGAACGTCCGCTGGGCCACGAGGATCTCGCCGGCCCCCGCCTCGCTGCTCAGGCGAGCCGCGAGGATGATGGCGGGGCCGATGGCTCCGTAGTCGTAGCGCCCCTCGAACCCGATCCGGCCGAGCGTGGCGTAACCCGTGGCGATCCCGACCCCGATCTCGAGGATGTGACCACGCTTCCGCCAGGCGTCGGACAGATCCACGAAATGGTCGCGCATGGCCACGGCCAGCCCGATCGCGCGGGCGGCATGATTCGTCTGCAGGACCGGGTCGTTGAAGAAGGTCATGAACCCGTCTCCGGCGAAATGCTCCAGCGTCCCCTCATGCTGCACGATGAGTCGGCCCATCGCGGCGTGGTAATCGCGCAGGAAGCCCAGGACCTCCTCCGGCTCGGCATTCTCCGAGAACACCGTGAAGTTGCGCAGGTCGCAGAACATGGCCGTGATCTCGCGGCGATGGCCGGCCAGCATGGCCTCGCCGTCCGGGCTGGAGACCAGCGCGGCGACCTGCGGCGACAGGAACCGGGCGAGCTGCGAACGCTGGCGCTCGATCGTTGCAAGCAGCCGTTTCTGCGAGAGCGACGCCCCGATCCGAGCCCGCAGGATCGCCGGATCGATCGTCTTCGGAAGGTAGTCCGCGGCGCCCATCTCGATACAGCGGACGACACTGTCCAGTTCGTCCACCCCGGAGATGATGATGACCGGCAGGTGCTGGAGGGCCGGATCCGCCTTGAGCGCGGCGAGTGTCTCGTAGCCGTCCATGACCGGCATAACGATGTCGAGGAGGATCACATCGATCGCCGGCGTGGCTGGGACGCGCAGCAGTTCGAGCGCCGCCCGGCCGTCCTCCGCCTCCACGGACTCATGGCCGACCTTGTGCAGCAATCGAGTCAGGAGCTGTCGATTGAAAGCCGTATCGTCGACCACGAGGACGCGCCCGCCGGCCGGTGACGGGCCCGACGCCTCGACCGTCACGAGGGAACGCCAGCCGCGATGGCCCGAGCCAGCTCATCCGGTCGGATCGGCTTGGACACATAGTCGTCCATCCCGGCGGCAAGACACGCTTCGCGGTCGCCGGCCATCGCGTTGGCCGTCAGGCCGATGATCCGAATCGACCGTCCCGGCCAGCGCTCCCGGATCTGGCGCGTGGCGCCGAGGCCATCGAGGCGGGGCATCTGGACATCCATCAGGACGAGGTCGTAGTCGGCTGTCTCGAGGGCCTCGATCGCGGCCACGCCATCTTCCGCCACATCTGCCCGATGGCCCATCCGCTCGAGCAGCCGCAGGGCCAGCTTCTGATTCACCGCGTTGTCCTCGGCCAGCAGGATCCGGATGCCGGCACTCGCGATCGAGGCGCTGACTGGCTGAGGTCGCTCCGTGGCGCGCGCTGCGTCGATCGCCCCATCGTCGCCGGAGATCGCCATGGCCAGGGCATCATGCAGGGCGGACGGCTTGACCGGCTTGATCAGGGTCACCCGGATGTTCGGAGCCGTACCGCCGTGCTGGCCGATCGATGACAGGATCACGACCGGGAGGCCGCCATCCGGTCGGAGTTCGGCCAGGTCGCCGGCGAGCTGGACCCCGTCGCGCTCCGGCATGAGCAGGTCGAGCACGGCCACGTCGAATTTCTGGCCAGCGCGGACCCAGGCGATCGCCTCCAGCGGCGACGCTGTGGCGGCCGCCTCCACGCCCCAGCGGGCGAGGAACGTGGTCAGGATGCGGCGGTTGGTCGCGTTGTCGTCCACGACCAGGACGCGGCAGCCGCGCAAGCTTCGGGGTATCGCCTTTGGTACGGCATCCGGCAAGGTCGTCGCCCGGGCGGGCAGCTGGAGCCGGAACGTGCTGCCCTCGCCCGCGATCCCGCTGCTCGTCGCCGTCAGCGAGCCGCCCATCGATTCGGCCAGGCGGCGGCTGATCGCGAGGCCCAGGCCGGTCCCGCCGTAGCGCCGCGAGATCGACGCGTCAACCTGGCTGAACGACTGGAACAGGCGATCCATCCCTCCTGGCGGGATACCGATCCCCGTGTCACGGACCTCGATCGCGATCGACCACGGGTCGTCCGTGGCGGCCGGCGGCGGCATCGCTTCGAGGCTGAGGACGACCTCGCCCGCGTCGGTGAATTTGACCGCATTGGACAGCAGGTTGAGGACGATCTGACGGACCCGACCGGCATCACCGATGATCGCCTCCGGCAGGCCGTCACCCATCGCGTACACGAGTTCGACCCGCTTCTTCGCGGCCGTCGGGGCGATCACGTCGAGGGCGCTCTCGACCGAGCCTCGGAGAGAGAACGGCTCGGCGGCAAGATCGACCCGGCCGGCCTCGATCTTCGAGAAATCGAGGATATCGTTGATGATCGTCAGGAGGGCATCGCCCGATGTCCGGATCGTCTCGGCGAAATCACGCTGCTCGGCGTCGAGTCTGGTTTCGAGCAGCAGCCCGCTCATCCCGATCACCGCGTTCATCGGTGTCCGGATCTCGTGGCTCATCGCGGCCAGGAAGGCGCTCTTGGCCTGATTGGCGGCCTCGGCCGCGGCCTTCGCGTCGCTCGCCTCGGCGAAGAGCCGGGCGTTCTCGATGGCGATGGACGCCTGGCGGGCGAGCCCGACCAGGAAGTCGAGGTCGGCCTGGGCGAACGGCTCGCCACGGTTGCGCCAGACGGCCAGCACCCCGGACACCCGGTCGCGAGCGATCAACGGGGCGACCATCAGCCGCTCCTCGGCGACCTCTTCCGTGCCCGGGATGGTGATGGTTCGCGCGTCGGAACTGACGTCGTTGATGAACTCCGGCGTGCGGCGCCGAATGACGTCGCCGATGATCCCCTCGCCCTCGGTGATCGAGTCGGCCAGGATCGCATCCGCGATATCGCCGAGGGCGAGGATCGCTCGGAATGTCCGACCGTCGGGCTCGGCGAGGAAGAGCGCACTGGAGTCGGCGGCGAGCAGCGACTGGACCCGTTCGCCGATCTGACGAAGGACCGTCTGGACATCGAGGGTCGCCGAGATCTGTTGGCCGACATCGGCCAGGGCGGCCATCTCGTCGCCGCGCCGATGCGCCTCACGGTACAGCCGGGCGTTCTGGATGGCGACGCCGACATTGGCCGCGATCGTGGCCAGCAGACGGACGTCCGAATCCCGAAAGCGTCCTTCGCGGGTCGTGCTCTGGACGCTGATCGCACCGATCGCCCGATCGCCGACGAGGATCGGCACGCCCAGATAGGACTTGGAGAGGGTGCCCACGCCACGGGTCCCAAGCGCTTCCCAATCGGCCTCACGATTGAGCAGCAGCGTCGAGCCGCCACCGATGATCCTCGAAGTGAGGCCCTCGCCGAAGCGGATCGATTCCTGCCCGGTCGGGCTGCCGAACTCGCTGTAGTACGGGAAGTCGATGCGTCCGGACTCCACATCATGGAGGGCGACGTACACGATGTCGGCCCCAAAGGTGGACCGCATCTGGTCGCCGACGAATTCGATCAGGTTGTCAAGATCGAGCTGGCTGGCCAGCGCCTGGCCAACCTCGTTGACGGTGGCCAACTCAGCCAGTCGCTGACGCGTCTCGGTGATCAGGCGGACGTTCTCGAGGGCGACGCTGAGACTCGCCGCGATCGTCGTGAGCACCCGGACATCGCCATCGCTGAAGGCGTGCTCGCGGTCCAGGTTCTGCAGCGAGATCACACCGCGCACCTCGTCGCCGATGGCCAGTGGCACGAAGAGCACCGACTTCGGCTGCTCGCCCTGGAGGATCGTCGGTTGACCGAGCCCCATCGCCGCCTCGTACGCACCCTCGTTGACCAGCAGCGGCGCCCGCGTTTCCACAACCCGCTTGCGAAACCCGATAAGCAATATCGGTTCGTCCGGGAAGCGGATGCCGCGCTCGATCGTGTACGGGAACCTGACGAGTCCGGCCTCAGCATCGATCATCCCGATGTCGACGACCTGCGCATCGAAGATCCCCTGGACCTGATCGCCGACGAGGTCATACATCGCCTGCATGTCCAGCTCCTTCGCGAGCCCCTCCTGGACGCCGTTGATGATCGCCAGCTCCGCCGCGCGCTCGTCCGTCTCGGTAAGAAGGCGTTTGGTCTCGTCGAAGAGCCGGGCGTTCTCGAGTGCGACGCCCATGCTGGAGGCGAGCGTGCTCAGGAGTCGCTCGTCGGCCTGCTGGAATGCGTGCGCCGTCAGGCTCTCGATGACCATGACCCCGAGGACCCGATCGCCGGCCAGGATCGGCACGCCGAGCCACGACTCGGTCGTCAGGCCGGACGTGAGCGCCCCGAATGCGGTCGCCTCCGCAGCGGTCGCCAGATTGAGCGGTGCACGGGTGCGGATGACCTGGGAGGTCAGTCCCTGCCCAAGATCGATGTCGGACGAAGGGTATCGTTCACCCTCCTCCATCGCGTACGGGAACGAGATCGTCCCGCGCTCCTTGTCGTAGAAGCCGATCTGGACGGAACGGGTCCGGAAGATCCGGCCGACGCGTTCGCCGACCATGTCCACGATCGCCTGGAAATCGAGCTGTTGGGCGAGGGCCGCCCCGATCTCGTTGATGACCGCAAGCTCCGTGGCGCGTTGGTCGGTCTCGGCGAGGAGGCGCTTCGTCTCGTCGAAGAGGCGAGCGTTCTCGAGGGCGACGCCCATGCTCGTCGCCAGGGTCGCGAGGAGTCGCTCGTCCGCCTCGCTGAAGGCGTGCGCCTGGACGCTCTCGAGGCCGATGACACCGATCACCCGATCGGCGCCGATGATCGGGACGCCCAACCACGACAGGGTATCCGTGCCGCCGATCTGGATCGCGCCCGCAGCCAGTTGCTCGTCAAGGGTCCCGATCCGGAGCGGGCGCTGGCTGGTGATGACCTGCGATGTCATCCCTGGTCCGAGCGGGACGGGAATCCTGCGGAACGGTTCGCCCTCGTCGATGTCGTAGGGCCACGAGATCAGGTTCGTGGTCTGGTCGTGCAGGGCGATGAACAGCGAGCGGGCGTCGAAGATCGCCCGGACGCGCTCGCCGACGAGCTGGATGATCGCGTCGAAATCGAGCTGTTCGGCGAGTGCCAGGCCGATCTCGTTGACCAGCGCGAGTTCGGCGTTGCGCTGACGGGTCTCCTCGATGGCTCGGGCCCGGGTGAGCGCCGAGGCGATGTGCTGACCGACGAACGTGAGGACCTCGACGTCGTCATCGCTGTAGTGCTGGTCGTCAACATAGGTCTGGACGACGAGCACACCGATGACGTGGTCGCCCGAGCGCAGTGGGATCCCGAGCCAGTCCTCGCCCATCACTCCGACGGCCGCGACCTCGCCGCTGGCCACGAGTTCCAGCCACCGCTTCTGCGTGATGAGCGCTGGTCGGCCCGTCCGGAGCACATAGGCGGTCAGGCCCCGTGCATTGCCCGCTCCGAACACCTCCCAGGCCTTGGGGTCCGGGATGTCCCGGTCGACCTCGTCGATGTAGTACGGAAAGTTGATCGTTCCGCGTTCCTCGTCGTACAAGGCGATGTAGAAGTTGCTCGCGTACATGAGCTCGCCGACGATCCCGTGGATCGTGGCGTAGAACGCGCGGAGGTCCTCAGCCGCACTGGCAGCGCCTGCGATCCGATAGAGGGCGTCCTGGACTCGCTCCGTCCGGGCGTGTTCAGCCTCACGGGCCTCGAGTTCTGCGATGCGATGGCGAAGGGCTTCCATGGCGGCGTCCATCGTAGAGCGCCGGCAGGCCGTCAGCCCCGTTCCAGGTAGCGCTCCCGATCCCAGGGGTGCACGACGGAGTCGTAGGTGTCCTGTTCGACGCGGGCCGCGTTGAGGTAGTGCTCCACCACGTCCTCGCCGAGGATCTCGCGTGCGCCCGCTGACTGCTCGAGTTCGCGGATGGCCTCGTACAGCGCTCGCGGCATCCGGGCCGTGCCCGTGGCGAGGTAGCCATTGCCCTTGAACTCCGGATCAAGCTTGAGCCCGTGCTCGATGCCGTACAGGCCCGCGCCGATCATCGCGGCGTAGGTCAGGTAGGCGTTCATGTCGCCGCCGGGGAAGCGGTTCTCGACATGGAGGCCCGGCCCGCGACCGACGAGCCGGAACCCGGTGGTCCGGTTGTCGCGGCCCCACACGATGTTGACCGGGGCCCATGACAGTGACGCATAGCGCTTGTACGAGTTGATGAACGGGGCCACGAACACCGCGAGTTCGCGCGACATGCTCATCATCCCGGCCATGAACTGCTGACCGATCTTCGAGAGTCCGTACGGGCCCGGCTTCTCGCGTCCGGTGGCGTGCATCAGCGGAACGTCCTTGACCACGTCCCAGACGCTCATGTGGAGGTGTCCGGATGAGCCCGTCCAGCGGTGATCCGGCTTGGCCATGAACGTGATGCTCCAGCCATTGAGGTAGGCGATCTCCTTGGCGCCGTGCTTGAACACGACGCTCCGATCGGCCGACTCGAGCACGTGGTCGTAGCGGATATTGACCTCGTGCTGGCCGTTGGCCGCCTCGCCCTTGCTGAACTCGATCGGGACGTTCGCCTCGGTCATCTGATTGCGCAGCAATCGATGGAGGGGCTCTGCCTTGGTCGCCTGCAGGAGGTGGTAGTCCTCGTTGTAGTGGCCGAAGGTCCGTGGCACCGGGTGACCCCGCTCGGCCAGTTCCTCCCAGCTGTCCTTGAGCACGTAGAACTCGAACTCTGAACCGGCCTTGATGGCGAACCCCGCGTCGGCGGCCCGGGCGACCTGGCGTTTGAGGATGGTGCGTGGCGACACCGGGATCTCCTGTCCGGTCTCTTCATCGATCGTGTCCGCGAGGACCATGGCCGTGCCAGGCAGCCAGGGGAGGATCCGGAGCTGATCCCAGATCGGCTCGGCGATCCAGTCGCCATAGCCCGTCTCCCAGTTCATGAGCTTGAAGCCCTCGGGCGTGTTCATCTCCATGTCCGTACCCAGCAGGTAGGTGCAGAAGTGGGCACCGTGGCTGATCACGCCATCGAGGAAGGCCTGGCCCTGGACGCGTTTGCCCATGAGCCGGCCCTGCATGTCCGTGAACGCGACCACGATCGTATCGATCCGCCCATCGCGGACCATCGCCTCGAGTTCCTCGAGACGCGGGTGCTTGTCGGCGTGACCGCTGTCGTGGGTAGTCATGTGCCTCCGTGAAGGTGGCTGGGGCCGGCCCGCTCGAGCCGACCCCGGTCCGGGTCAGGTTGCGATCTTGCCCGCAGCCTGGCTGAACTCCCGTTCGATCTCCGTCAGCTCGGCGCTGTCGCCCATCGATCGTGGACCCTTGAACGACCGTCGGGCGAAGCCGAAGTAGTAGACGAGCAGGAACACGAGGATGACCGCCATGAACGGCCACGAGATGTTGCCCGATGTCGGGAAGCTGAACAGGACCATCAGGACGACGATCCAGCCCAGGGCGACCATCGCGATCGGTCGCGACCAGCGCCCGAGACTCCAGACCCGATCCGCCTTCCACTCCTCGGAGCGCATGGCGAGGAAGATCGGGATGCCATAGGCCGCATACAGGAAGATCGTGCTGATGGCGGTGACGATGATGACCGCTGTGCCGCGACCCACCTGGAATGCGGCGACCGTGAACAGGAAGGCCACGACGACCATCGCGGTCAGCGCGTTGGCGGGCGTCCGGTACCGGTGCGAGACCTTCTTGAGCCAGCCGGAACCGGGGATCCCGTCATCGCGGCTGAAGGCGTACAGCATCCGGCCGGCGGAGGCGATCGACGACAGGCCGCAGAACGCCATCGCGATGGCGATGCCGCCACCGAGGATGCCGCCGAGGCCAGCACCCAGGTTCTCGTTCAGGATGAACAGCACGGCCGCCCCGTCGCCGAAGTAGTACTGGCTGTACAGGGCCGCGTCATCGAGCTGGCCGAACAGCGGTGAGAGGTCAGGCAGTCGCAGGGTCAGGGCGAGCAGGAAGATGAACCCGACGACGGCGCTGACGGCCACGGACAGGAAGATGCCCCACGCGCTGGACACCCGTGCACCCACGGTCTCCTCGGCGACGTGCGCCGAGGCGTCGTATCCGGTGTAGGTCCAGTTGGCCTGGAGCAGGGAGAACAGGAACGCGAAGATCAGCGGGTAGGTGATGGCTGCCCCGTACTTGAAGCTGAAGATCGGGTTCTCCGAGCCGGGCGGGAAGGTGTTGTCCCATGAGCCGAGGGTGTCCTGTGGCTGGACCGCGAACAGGGTCAGCCCGGCGTCGACCGTCGTCGATTTCGTGCCGAGGACGAACAGCGCGCCGACGATGGCGATCACGAAACCGATATGCCACCAGACGCTGACCTGGTTCACCAGGGCGACGATGCTGACCCCGGCGATATTGATGATCAGCTGAACGGCCATCAGCACGGCCATCGTGAGCAGCGCTCCGGTGAACACCGGGTTCTCCGCGGTGCCGATGAGCACGGTCGTGTTGGAATAGCCGCCCCCGGTCAGCGGCGTGATGATCGTGCCGTTGATGAACAGCGCGGCGGCAAAGTTGATCCCGGCGACGATGGCGAACTGGCCGATGAGGTTGAACCAGGCGGTCCACCAGCCCCAGTTCTTGTTCTTCATCCGGCTGGCCCAGTAATACAGACCGCCCGCGGTCGGGTAGGCCGAGGCGATCTCGGACATGCTGGCGGCGATCGCCAGGACGAAGACGGTGACGAGAGGCCAGCCGATCAGCACGGCGGCGGTGCCCGACCAGGCGAGACCGTAGTCGTACAGGATGACCGCCCCGGTCAGGATGCTGATGATGCTGAAGCTGATCGCGAAGTTGGAAAAGCCGCCCATGGAGCGGTACAGCTCCTGCGCGTAGCCGAGCTTGTGCAGGTCGGCGACGTCCTGCTGGATGACGTCGTCGCGGGACCTGGCCTGGGTCATTCGGATACCTCCCTCAGAGTGGCGAACTCGCTCGGTCTGGTTGGCCGGTGGTCGCCTCGCTGTCCGCCCTCCTTCGGGGCCGGACTCGTGCACGAACGCGGGGACAGGAGAGACGTTGGCGCGCGGCCCCGGTGCCGCTGCTCGGGCGCCGTGAGCGCGGCGCGCCGTGGTTCGATCCCTGGCCCTCCTTTCGAGCGTCCATGGGCTGGACGACCGGTGACTGGCCGGACTATACGCGCCCGTCCGCGGCGCCGAAAGGCCCTGGGTTCAGAAGAGCATCGTCGTCCCGGTGGGGAAGACGAAATCGAACGCGGTCGGCGGCAGGCTGGCATCCGGCCGGATATCGGTCACTTCGGCGTGGCGGGTGACGTCCGGCCCGAACGATTCGATCAGGCGAAGAATCACGCCGAGCTGCCGATCGACGGCCAGATCGATGCGGTGATCAGGCCGATCTCCAGCGATCTCGATCGTGCGCGGATGGTCGCACTGAAGCAGGATGGCCTCTCGTCCGGAGACGAGGGCGGTGCCGGTGATCGTGCAGCGGCCGGTGGCGAGGATGTTCTGGCAGTAGCCAGCCGGGTGGATGAACGTGTCCGGCAGGGTCTCGGCCGGGAGTGGGGTCACCGGCACGTAGACCCTGGACATGCCCGGCAGGTCGTCGTCGGCGAGACCACGAGGTCGATTACGAACGGGCCGCTGGGTGCCGAGGGTGTGGCGGGCCGCATAGGTCCTGGTCAGGTCGCCGTCTGAGATCCAGATCTCGTAGCCGTCACCGATGTCCTCGATGGCCTGGCTGGTGGTCACCCTGGCGTGGCCCGGGTGGCGCATCACGACGTCGATCCGGGTGGCCTCCTCGCCTCGGGCTGTGCCTGACCGCTCCAGGATCCTCAGCGTCAGGGTCGCGAACCGGAGCTCAGCGTCGCGCATGAATTCGAACAGCTCAGCCGTGGTCGGAAGTCCGGCAGGCAGTGCGGTCACGGCCGGCGCGCGGTGTCCTTCGGACGGGATCGTGGCAAGTGCGGCTCGATCCCACAGGCGTGTCGAGGTCATCGCGCCGGATCGTACCAAAGCCGGTCGTCGATCGGGCGGTCATTCGCGGAGGAGCGCCGGGCGACCTGGCGGCCTGCCGCCGTAGCTCGACATTCACGGGGTGACTACGAGGTCGGAGCGGGTCGGCGCAGTCACTGGGTGAATGTTCCGCTACGGTCGCGGGGGAAAGCCCGGGCGGCTCCCGCTCGGACCGCGCCTTTGCTCTTGACACAAATGCCGTAAGCTCGTATATATCGTGTCACGTTATAGCGACATCTGATATGAGGTTACACGTGGCTGACAGATTCTCGGATCTCGGGCGGTTCGCGGAGCCGTCGCTGAACATCCTGGTGTCCCTGAGCGGGAGCCCGAAGCACGGCTACGCGATCATGACGGACGTCGAGGCGATCACCGGATCACCGATGGGCCCAGGCACGCTCTACGGCGCGCTGGCGCGGCTCGAGCGGCGTGGCATGATCGAGGCCCTGGAACCCGAGGATAGACGTCGGCCGTATCGGCTGACGGCCCTCGGTGAGGCGTCCGTGCGCGCGCAACTCGAGCGTCTCTCCGGTTTCGCGCGAACCGGGCTGGACAGGCTCGGGGAGACGCGGTCATGACCCTGACCAGACTCTATCCACGAGCGTGGCGCGAGCGTTACGAGGCGGAGTTCCTCTCGCTGCTGGCATCGCGGCCGCCGTCCGTGCGCGATCGACTGGACATCGTCAGCGGCGCGATCGATGCCCGGCTCCATCCGCAGACACCGGGCTCCCCGGAACGACCAAGTCCGGCGATGCAGCCCGCCCGACTCGCTGCGGCCGTGTCGCTGCTTGCCGGGGTGACCTGGCTCGCCTGGACCGGGCTCATGCTGCGTGACTTTCGCGGTTGGGGTGCGGGCCAGCCAGACAATGCAGCGACGATGTTTGCCATCTCCTTCATCTCGGGTCTGGCACTCGCTGCGGCCCACGTGCTGATCGTCTACGCAGCGCGAGCTTCCACGACGACCCTCGGTGGCAGCATGGCGGCGATCGCGGCCATCTGCTTCACGCTGACAGCGCTGGGTGTCGGCGTTACGGCGAGCATCGCGTTGATCGCTTCCGCCCTCGCCGCGGCCGCCCTGGCGGGTCGAGCCGTCCCTCGCTGGACGGCAGCGATCTGGGCGATCAGCTCATTGATCGCGTTGGGCGCGATGTTGGCATTCGTCAGCGGCGGCGGCCAGGACGTCAGCCTGCTTGCGCTGCTGGCCCCATTCGGATGCGCGTGGATCCTCATCGGCGTGGTCATCGGCTGGCGGGGCGTGCCAGCGGCCCTGCCTGCGTCCAGCGATGCGCCCTGAAGGGCATGCTCCGGATGGCGACACGGGGTGCCACCGGCACCGGCCGGCTTGTCGCGGCCCTGGTGATCGCAGCCGCGCTCGCGATCGGTGCGTGCTCGGAGACGACGCCGTTGCCGGTCGCGATCGGGCCTGCCGCAGTCACGATCGTGGCGAGGAATATCGCCTTTGAACCGGCCACGCTGACCGTTGCAGCCGGTGTGGCGCTCGACGTCCGGTTCGAGAATCGCGATGCGGACGTGCCGCACAACCTGATCCTTCTGGCTGGCCCGCAGTTTTCGACCACCCTCAGCAAGTCGGAGATCGTGACCGGGCCGGCGGCGCTGGACATCTCGATCGCGGGCCTGGCTCCCGGTCGCTACCGGTTCGCCTGCGAGGTGCATCCGATGATGACGACCGATCTCACCGTCGGCGGCTGATCGGATAGGTCGCGCGACCTCCCTGATCAGCCTCCGGCCGGGCCACCGTCGAGGCCGGGCGCGGTCATCGTCGCCGGATCGAGCAGTCGATCGAGGTCGTCAGCCGTCATCCCGCGCTCGAGGGCCAGATCGCGAATGGTTCGCCCGCTCTTGAGGGCTTCCTTGGCCAGGCTCGCCGCCTGGTCGTAGCCGATGACCGGGGCGAGTGCCGTGGCCAACATGAGGCCCTGCTCGACCAGTGCCGGTCCACGTTCCGTGGCTTCGAGGCCCGCCACCGTGCGCGAGGCGAAGTTGGCCGCAGCCGCAGCCAGCAGTTCGATCGATTCGAGGAGCGCGACGGCGGTCACCGGCATCATCACGTTGAGTTCGAGGAACGAACCGGTCTGCCCGAACACGACCGTCGCGTCGTTGCCGACCACGCGGGCCACGACCATGGTCAGCGACTCGATGATGACCGGGTTGACCTTGCCGGGCATGATCGATGACCCAGGCTGGGTCTCTGGCAGGGCCAGTTCGCCGAGCCCGGCCCGCGGCCCCATACCCATCAGCCGCACATCGGACCCGATCTTCCACAGCGACAGAGCCGCCGTCCGAATCGCCCCGTGCGCCGCGATCGCGACGTCCAGCGTGGCCTGCGCATGGAAATGGTTGGGGGCCTCGCGGACCGGCAGGGTGAGCAGCTCGGTCAACCGAGCGCAGGCGCGCGCCGCGTACTCCGGGTGCGCGTTGATCCCGGTCCCGACGGCGGTCCCGCCAAGGGGTACGGTCAACAGCTCGTCGCGAGCCGCCTGCACCCGGCGAATCGACTCCTCGACCTGGCCCGCGTAGCCGCGGAATTCCTGGCCCAGGCGGATCGGTGTCGCGTCCTGAAGATGGGTCCGACCCGTCTTGATGATCGGCCAGAACTCGTCCGCCTTGGCCGCCAGTGCCGATTGCAGCGCCACGAGCGCCGGGATCAGGGCCTCCTCGATGGCGATCGCGGCGGACAACTGGAGCGCCGTCGGGATCACGTCGTTGGAGCTCTGGCACTTGTTGACGTCGTCGTTGGGGTGGACCATCCGGCCCTCGCCAAGACGCGCCGCCGCGAGGTGGGCGACGACCTCGTTCATGTTCGTGTTGGTCGATGTGCCCGAGCCCGTCTGGTAGATATCGATCGGAAACTGCGCGTCGTGATCGCCGTCCGCGACCGCAGCCGCTGCCGCAGCGATGGCGTGTGCCACGTCCGGGTCGACAAGGCCCAGCTCCGCATTGGTCTCCGCTGCCGCCAGCTTGACCAGCGCGAGGGCGCGCAGGAACCGTCGAGGAAAGCGCTGTCCGGAGATCGGGAAATTGAGCACGGCACGCTGCGTCGAGGCGCCGTATAGCGCGTCGGCCGGGACGGGCATCTCGCCCATGGAGTCGCGCTCGATGCGCGTCGCGCGGTCGGTCTCGGTCATGCCGCCGATTGTAGGTGCGCACGACGGATCACGACCGACCCGCCACGAAGGTCGTAGCATCGACGAGGCCGTCGCGCGCCGCGCGCCGACCCGACGGAGCCGACCCGACCGCAAACCTTGAGGAGTGCCCATGACGACATTGCTCGTGCTCTATCGACGGCCCGACGGCGGCGACTCGGCCCTGGCCGAATTCGAGCGGCGCTACGGTGGCGAGCACCTACCGCTCGTGGCCGCCACTCCGGGACTTCGCCAGACCACGGTCCAGCGGGTCACGGGCGCACTCGGTGGCGAGACGGACCTCGTGCTGGTCACCTCGATGCGGTTCGATGATCGGGCGGCGCTCGATGCCGGTCTCGCCTCGGATGCGATGCGCGCCGCGGGGCGCAACCTGCGCGAGATCGCGCCCGGGCTCGCGACCCTGCTCGTGCTGGAGGACGCCGACGACCTCGGAGCCTGACGTCACCCTGCCCCGACCGTGGATACTGGGGACGTGACCGACGCTGAGCCGACGACCACGCGCCTGATCCGTATCGACGCCCCTCACCAGGGGCGCGACGGCGTCGCCCTCGTGACCATCGACCGACCAAAGGCCCTCAACGCCCTGAGCTTTGCGCTCCTCGCCGAGCTCGCCGCTAGACTTGAGCACCTCGATACCGACGGCCGGACGCGCGTCGTCGTCCTGACCGGCGCCGGCGACCGGGCCTTTGCGGCCGGCGCGGACATCACGGAGCTGGCCGAGCAGACCCCGGAGAGTTTCCGAGCCGAGGGCCATTTCGATACCTGGGAGCGCATCGGTGCCATCGGGATCCCGCTCATCGCTGCGGTCCGTGGGTTCGCCCTCGGCGGCGGCTGTGAGCTGGCCATGACCTGCGACATGATCGTCGCCGGCGACGATGCCCAGTTTGGTCAGCCCGAGATTCGCATCGGGGTCATGCCGGGTGCCGGTGGCACGCAACGGTTGACAAGGGCCATCGGCACGTATCGTGCGATGGAACTCGTCCTCACCGGCCGGACGATGTCGGCCCAGGAAGCCCATGCTGCTGGCCTCGTGACCACGGTCGTGCCTGCCGCGGACACGATATCGGCCGCCCTGGATCTCGCGGACAGGATCGCCGCCATGCCGCCGCTTGCGGTCCGTGCCGCCAAACGTTCCGTGCTCGCGGCCGCAGAACTTCCCCTGAGCGAGGGACTTCGAGCCGAGCGCCAGGCCTTCTTCGATCTGTTCGCCACGGCCGACCAGCGCGAAGGGATGCAAGCGTTCAAGGACAAGCGACCACCGGTATGGACCGGCCGATGAGCCGACACTCAGCGCCACCGACCACGACGAGGAGGACGATCAGCGATGGAACGTGACCTGCCAGAAGGCGGTAGTGACGTCGGAAGCGACCTCGCCCGCGATCTCGGCGACGAACCGCCGGCTTCGTATCGCGACGCCGCACCAGACATCCTGGGCCCGATCGACGAGACCTCGCCGGTCAGCGGCCATGTGCCGTCGGCGCCATCGGCGACGTCAGCGATCGATTCACCCGAGCACGACTGGACCGTCGCTCGTGACTTGATCCGACCGGCCTTCCGCCCCGTCGGCACCCAGGGCCTGTCCCTGGAATCGGTGGATCGCGACACCCTCCTCGCCCACGGGTCGCAGAGCCACTCCCAGCCGCTGATCGATGTCGGTCCGGCTGGCCTGCCGGTCGTCTACACGATCCCTGCCACCGGCTTCGATATCGTCGTCAATGGCGACCATCTGCTGTCATGGGGGATCGAGCCGGCCGAGCTCCAGGACGCGGCGATGCGCAATCTGGCCGCCTGGGCGGCCACCGCCCAGTGGTCCAGCGAGGCATCCGGGGAACGCCGGCTCATCAGCTCCGACACCGGCGATGGCATGGACGCCGTGCGGATCCTGCTGCCGGAGACCATTGCCCATCTGGCCACCGAGCTCGGCGCTGAGGGCCGCGTCCTGGTCGGTATCCCGGAACGCCATCTCCTGACGGCCGCCAGCCTCCGACCCGATGACGAAGGCTTCGCCGCGATGTTCGCGGAGTTCGTGCTCGAGCATTCGGGCGGGTCGGACGAACCGGTTGATCGACGGGTATTCGAGATCGTCGACGGGCGTCTGGTCGAGTTCAGCGGCCCATGAACGACGGCCTGCGCGTCGAGACCGACGGGCCGGTCGCGACGCTCACGCTGGATCGCCCCGAGGCGCTCAACGCGCTGACCGCGCAGATCAAGGTTGCCCTGCGCGAAGCGCTGGAATCGATCGCGGCGGACCGCTCCGTTCGGGCCGTGATCCTCACCGGGGCCGGCCGGGCGTTCTGTGCCGGCCAGGACCTTGCCGAGCGGGATGAGCCGGATGCCGCCCCGTTGGAGGTCGAGCTGCGCGAGCGCTACAACCCGATCGTGCGCCTCCTCCGTTCCATGGGGCAGCCGGTGATCGCCGCCGTCAACGGCGTCGCCGCCGGGGCCGGCGCCTCGATCGCGTTCGCCTGCGACATCCGGATCGCGGCCGAGGAGGCCCGGTTCGTGCTCGCCTTCGGGCGGATCGGCCTCATCCCGGATAGCGGCGCGACGTGGTTTCTGCCGCGGCTCGTCGGATCGGCCCGGACCGCCGAGATGGCCCTTGTCGGCGACCCGATCGACGCCGAGCATGCCCTCCGGATCGGCCTCGTGTCAAAGGTCGTGCCCCGAGACGAGCTGCTCGCAGCGGCCCGGGCGCTCGGGGACCAGCTGGCCGCCGGCGCACCCCTCGCCCTCGCCATGACCAAGCAGGCGCTCGACCGGACCTGGTCGATCGACCTCGACGAAGCCCTGGACGGCGAGGCCAGACTCCAGGGCATCGCCGGCGCCACAGCCGATCACGCCGAAGGCCTGGCCGCCTTCCGCGAGAAGCGCCCACCGCGGTTCGAGGGCCGATGACGAGGAGGCATTCAGCCTCTTGCCCTGATTCTCCTTGGCATTACGGGATGGTCACCGTCGCGACGTCCGTGCGGGCGACCAGGATCTTGCCGCTTTCCGTGGCGCGGATGGTCTCGAGGCGGACGTAGTAGGTGCCCGGGGCGAGGCCTTCAATAGTCGTTCGGTCGGTGACCTGGGACTCGGAGGCCCAGATCGCACCGTCGCCTTCGATGTACGAGGGCGTCTCGTCCGTGGTCGAGATCGCGAGTTTGTAGGCCCCGAAGCACGTCTCGGGACCGCCGTACGTGGCCCACTCGACGGTGAGGGAGCCGGCTTCAACGCCCCAGAGCAGTTCCCCGAGGGGCTTGACCCCAGGGACTGTCACCTGCTTCACGGGGCTGGCGGCGAGGGCCTTGTCAGCGGCGTCGAACGCCACGGTGCGGTAGGCGTAGGTCCCGGGCCCGAGGTCGCGGTCGATGGCGCCAAGGGTGCCCCGGTTCGTCACGTACAGGCTGTCGGGGGCGACGGCGGGCGGCGCGGGCGGGTAGGTCGGGGCGATCGTCTCGCCGGTCGAGCGGAAGGTCTGGTAGTGGCTGAAGCCGCCGGCCGGCGCCGTCGTCCAGCCCAGGACCGCGAAGCCGCCGTGGCACGCCGTGACGTTCAGGCCGAGGTCGGCGAGCTCTGGCTTCGGTGTGGGCTTCGGTGTGGGCTTGGGCGTCGGCTTCGGGGTCGGCCGGGGGGTGGGGCGCGGGGTCGGTCGCGCGGTCGGCTTCGCGGTCGGTTCGGCCGTCGCGGCCTGGGTGGGCTCCGCGGTCGACGGCGACACCGGCGACGCGGTCGGCTCGAGGTCCGGGGTGGGCGTTGGTGGCCGAGCGAGATCCCGGGTCGGCGCCGCGGACGGGCTCGCGAGCGCCAGTCGATCGTCGAAGACACCCGGATCGAAGCCCATCGCGACGTCGCGATGGGCGTGGGCGAGCAGCCAGGGATCCCTGAAATCGGCGTCGGTCAATGGGCCGACCGCGACGTTCCTCGCGGCGACGTCGAGGCCGACGATCGCGACCGAGCCTTCGAGGATGTCGAGCGAGACGCCCGGCCCATCGACTTGCACGGTGTGCTCGACGCCGATCGCCCGGACCTCCTCGCCGTCGCCGGCCGTCGTCGGCTGACGGTCCAGGTCGAAGGCCGTGCCGGTCGCGGTCCATGCCACGTCCGCGGTCACGACGCGATACGTCCCGACGCCGCGCCCGACGCGATGCCAGATCCGACCGGCGAGCTGCTCCAGGACGACGTCGCCATCGAGCGCGTCCAGCCGGAGCGCGGCGGACCCACCGAGGCGCGTCTCGCCATCGACCAGGGCGAGCGTGGCATGACCATCCGGGGCGGTGGCGATCACGTCGCCGACGCGCAGCTCTGTGCCGGCCACCAGGGCCTGCACCGTGCCGTCGCGTTCCAGGGTCGCGCCGACCGCGTCGACGGCCCGGGTCGGGTCGGGGCCACCGAGGAAGACGCGGCCATCGAGGGCGACGACCGCGAACACGACCGCCGCGGCCACGGCCAGCAGCGACCAGCGCGGGACGGGCGCGAACGTTGAGTGACGGCGACGGGCCGCAGCACGCCGCGCGACCGTCGGCCGGAGCGACTGGACGGGCACGTCAACGGATTCAAGCGCCCCCCGGGTCGCGGGGCGCACAGCCGCAGGCCCGCCAGCGCCCGCCCTCGCCGGATACGACGCCAGCAACGAGGCCCGCAATTCCGCCCCGAACGCCCGCGACAGCACCGACTCGCGAGCCTGCGCCCGCTCACCGGCCACGGTCAGCTCGTCGGCCACTGCCCCGAGCTCCGGCTCGACGCGCCCATCCGGGAACGGGATCAGACCATCGTCCACAAGCTCGTCCTCAGGCCACATCGGACGTCTCCTTGGCGAGGCCGGCCCGGACGGCCCTGAGCGCTCGGTGATGGCGCACGGCCAGCGTGGCCGGCGAGCAGCCAAGAACAGCACACAGCTCGTCGGTCGAGAGGCCGTCGAGGTAGCGCAGGACCAGCAGCCGCCGATGCGCCCCGGACACTCGCCCGAGCGCCCGTTGCAGCTCGTCCCGGTCCAACGCGGCCATGAGCGCGCGTTCGGCCCGCTCGTCGCCGAGGCCGCGGTCGCCGTCCCGCTCGGGACCGCCGTCGTCGGTCGCGCGCCGGCCGAACCCCAGCGGGACGGACCGTCGAGACCGCCGGACGTGGTCCACGACCGCATTGGCCGCCACGCGATACAGCCAGCCGCCGAACGAGTCGTTCCGGAAGTCGTCGCGGCGGACCGCGCCCAGTGCGCGCTCGAACGTCATGGCGGTCACATCCTCCGCCGCGGCCCGATCGGCCAGCCGGCGTGCGATGAACCCGTGGATCCGGGGCAGGTAGAAGTCGTACAGCTCGCCGAACGCGAGCGGATCGACCCGGGCGCGGGCCACGAGGGCTCGCTCCCGGGTCGGGTCAAGACGGGTGACGGTGCCGGCATCAGGATCCATCGGGAGTCCGATGGTGCGGATGGGCGGGTGGACCTGCCATCGGCCAGCAGTACCGTCGCCGGTACCACGTGATCCACCCATCCATCGCTCATGCGCTCCCGTCCGGTCCGGCTCGGCGGCCTATTCGACCGTCACGCCGACCCACTCCGTGGTGCAGAGCAGGACCCACTCGCCCTCGAGCTGGCCCTTCGCCTGGACCGCGTAGCGGTACGTGCCGCCGGCGTCGACCGTTGCGTCGACGAAGGTCATCGTGCCCTCGCTCTCGATCTCGGCGAGGAGCATGGCTTCGCCTTCGACCTTGCGCAGGATCCGGTAGTGGCTGAAGCCGTCGCGGCCGCAGGACTCCCAGTTGAGGACCGCGGCGCCGCCATCGACTCCCACCTCGAGACCCATCGATCCGGGCTCAGGGGCGGGCGTCGGCTCCGGCTTCGGGGTCGGCTCGGGCTCGGCCTTCGGGGCGACGATCGACTTCACGGCGCTCGCCGAGAGCACCTTGTAGCCGGCCTCGGTCTTGCGGACGCAGAACACGCCGTACCAGGCCTTCTTGCCCGGCTTGGCATCCTCGTCCCAAGCCTTGGTCGCGTCGCCGACCTCGACGACGGCGACGACCTCGTCGCCCTCGCCGGCAGGCCACTTGACGGTCGAGTCGTACGAGCGGACGACCTTGTAGAGGTGCGCGCCATCGACCTTGCAGGTGCCCCAGTCGATGAAGATCGCGCCTTCGCGGACGTCGAGCGCCAGGCTCATGACTGGCTTGGGGGTTGGCTCCGGCTGCCGGTCGGGCTTCGGCGTCGGCTTGGGCGTCGCGTCCGGCTTCTCTTCCGGCTTCGGCGTGGGCTCGACTTCTTCGTCGGGCTTCGTCGTGGGCTCGACTTCTTCGTCGGGCTTCGTCGTGGGCTTGACTTCTTCGTCGGGCTTCGTCGGCTCGACGTCCTCGGTCGGCTCGTCGGTCAGCGCCTCAGCGGGCGGCGGGGCCCCATCTTCGCCGCTCGTCGCGCGGGTCAGGTCCAGGTTGCTGCCGAAGGCGATCGCCACGATCAGCAGCACGCCGCCGATCGCGCCGGGCACGGACAGCCCCATGCGCGACGTGATGTGCCGGGTCCGCTCCAGCGGCGCCGGTCCAGTTCGTTCGATCGGCTTCGGGCCGGTCGGCTCGTCCAGGGTGGTGGGCTCGTCCCAGTGGTCCATCGTCGTCTCCCGAGGCGTCGTTGGCCGCCGGGATGGCGGCCGGATGATTGCGACAGGCTCACAACGTCCGGCGAGGCACGGCCCTTACCGGCCGACCGGCGCCGATGGTCCCAGCGCGACCCGGCCGATGGTCGTGCCCTTGCCTCGTTCGGCTCGATGGCGTAGGCTTCTGAGCCTAACGATCGTTAGGCTGGGAGGTCAGATGCGCGTTGTTGAGACGACGCGTCGGCGGGAGATCGAGGATGCCGCGAGTTCGCTGTTTCGCGAACACGGGTATTCCGGCACGAGTGTGCGCGATATCGCCCGGGCGCTGGACATCCAGGGTGCCAGCTTGTATGCCCATATCACGTCCAAGCAGGCGGTCCTGTGGTCGATCGTCGATGAGGCCGCGGACCGCTTCGAAACGGCCGCGGACGCGGCGCTGCTGGCCGTGGGTGGTTCGCGATCCGGTCCGGGCTCAAGGATGGACGCCCTCGTCCGGGCGCACGTTCGCGTCGTGGTCGATGATCTCGAGCGGGCCAGCGTGTTCGTCCACGATTGGCGCTCGCTATCGGCTGACCGGAGGGTCGAGGTGCTGCGTCGTCGTGACGCCTACGAAGCCCGCTTCCGCGCGATCATCGCCGACGGCGTTGCGACGGGGACGTTTGCGCCGGTCGATCCGGTCGTAGCCGCGTCGTACGTGCTGACCGCGCTCAACGGGATCGTCGCGTGGTACAGACCGGACGGTCGCGTCAACCCGACCGCGCTTGTGGAGATCTACACGGATTTGTCTCGGCGCGCCGTCCGCGCACGCCTAACGGAGGACTGAGGCCATGACCGATCCACTCGCCCTGGACCCTGTGCTCTCGCCCTCAGATCGAACATCGATGACATCCACTCCGGCGCCAACGCGCTCGCATGACGAGGCCTACGACGCCTGGTTCGATCGATTCGAGGCGCATCTGGCCGCCGGCGGGACGGTGGAGGCCACCGACACGATGCCGGACGCGTACCGGACCGCCGTCCTGCGCTTCGTCGAGATGCACGCCAATTCCGAGCTGATGGGCGTGCTTCCGGAGCGCGAGTGGCTGATGCGCGCCCCGACCCTCCGCCGCAAGCTCGCCCTGACCGCCAAGGTCCAGGACGAGGTCGGGCACGCGCAGTTGCTGTATCGGGTGGCGGAGGACCTCGGGAAATCGCGCGAGGCGATGTTCGACGATCTGCTGGCCGGCCGGACCAAGTTCCACAACGTCTTCCACTACCCGACCCGATCGTGGGCGGACATCGGGATCATCGCCTGGCTCGTGGATGCCGCGGCGATCGTCGCCCAACAGGCCCTCCGGGACAGCAGTTATGCGCCCTACGCCCGGACGATGCGCAAGATCTGCTGGGAGGAGTCGGTCCATATCATGCACGGGCGGGATGTCGTGGTGACCATGGTCACGGGGACTTCCGGGCAGCGAGCCGCGATCCAGGAGGCGCTCGATCGCTGGTGGGGGCCGCTCATGCAGATGCACGGCCCGCGCTCGTCGCGTGAGCAGGACAAGGACCTGCGCTGGCGGATCAAGGCCAAGACCAGCGAGGAGCTGCGTCAGGAATTCCTGACGATCTACGTGCCGCGAATCCTCGAGCTCGGGCTGGTGATCCCGGATTCGGCGCTGCGCTACGACGAGGACGCGCGCGAGTGGCGCTACAAAGAGCCCGATTGGGAGGAATTGCGCGCCGTCGTCACCAATCACGGGCCGATGTCGGAAGCGCGCCTGGAGTTCCGGCGGGTGGCTCGCGCGGAGTCGGCCTGGGTGCGTGACGCGATCCTGGCCGCCCCGCGGGCAGCATGAGCGACGAGACTGCACGGCCCGCGCCCTCGCCGACCACCACGCCGCCGCCAAAGGAGCCCGCGGCCCTGGAGCCGTGGGAAGTGTTCCGTCAGGAGAAGGACGGCGACCCGATGCGTCACGGGGGCAGCGTCATGGCCCCCGATGCCGAGCTCGCGACGCACTACGCCCGCGAGCTGTTCGGGCGCCGGCAAGAGAGCGTCAGACTGTGGATCGTCCGGCGTTCCGACGTCGTCGACCTGCACGACCCGGATCTGCTCCAACCGCCGCTTGATCGGTCATTCAAGAAGCCCGGCGGCTACGTCATGCGTGACAAGCTCGCCGCAGCACGGGCGGCCGCAGGTCAGTCAAAGCCCAAGGCGCGGAATTCTCGATGAGCCTTGCCGCACCGCCCGCGATGGCCGGGCTGGACGCTCTGCTCCGGTCCATGGCCGATGACGAGTTCGTCATCGGGTTCTCCGATTCGGAATGGACCGGGATCGCCCCGCAGCTCGAGGAGGACATCGCGATGTCCTCGCTCGCCCAGGACGAGCTTGGGCACGCGGCGGCGCTGTACGGCCTGCTCGCAGGCCTCGCAGGGGACACCGGGGACGCCACGGACGCGGACGCCCTCGCTTACGACCGCGAACCCGCTGACTACCGCCACGCCCGACTGCTGGACCACGGCCGCGGTGACTGGGCGATGACGATGGCCAGACGCTATCTGTACGAGACCGCCGACGCAGTCCGCCTTCAAGCCCAGGTTGGTGGCTCCTGGTCGCCCCTTGCCGAGCTGGTCGGCAAGCTCGTGCGCGAGGAGCGCTACCACACGATGCACGTG
>JANOIS010000196.1:0-3631 GCA_031407755.1 Chloroflexota bacterium
CCGCTCTTCGCCGGCGATGCTCAGGTCGCGCTTCGCCTTGGCCAGACTGGCCTCGGCTCTCGCCAGCGTCTCCTCTGCCCGGGTGCCGGCTTGCCGTAGACGCGCATCGCGATGACGGCCTCGCGGGCGCGGGCGTGCGAGGCCTCAGCGGCCGCCACGACACGCTCCGCGTGGGCTAGGCGGTCCGCTTCCTTGGCCAGTCGCTTCAGGTCGCCTGGGCTCGCCTGGGCGAGCTTGCGATCGTCATCGTCGGCCTTCCATTCCTCGGCAGACTCCGGCGCCGGCAACCTGATCGCGATGCGGTCCGGAGTGCTAGCGGGGGTATGGCAAGGGGTACGGCCCCGAATCGAGAGGCCCTCCGAATCGCCCGGAGGGCCTCTTTCGTGCGTGAATTGTTGGCCCGCCCGGAGGGATTCGAACCCCCGACCTACTGATCCGAAGTCAGTTGCTCTGATCCACTGAGCTACGGGCGGACGCCGACCGGATGATACCCCGTCGTCAGGCAAGGTCGATCAGGCCGCGATCCGGGTGCCGCACGGCCGCCCACGCCCCCCCGGATGCCGGCTGTCACGCTATGCTCGCGGCCATCCGAAGATGCACCGAGGAGTGGTCCGTGGCACGCGACGAGAAACTCGAGCTGCTGAGATCCATCCCGCTCTTCGCCGGCTTCGGCCGACGCGAGCTGGAGCGTCTGAGCCAGCTGACCGACCAGGTCGACCTGCCTGAGGGACGCGTCCTGATGCGGCAAGGCGAATCCGGGAGCGAGGCGTTCATCATCATGGACGGCAGTGCCCGCGTGGAGCGGGATGGTGTTCTGCTCTCTGAGCGCACGAATGGCGAGATCCTCGGCGAGATCGCCATCCTGGATGAGGGGCATCGCACCGCGACGGTGACGCTCACCGCTCCCTCGAGGCTGCTGGTCGTCGGTCATCGCGAGTTCCACGCGCTGATGGATGAGATGCCCACTGTGCGCATCAGCGTCCTGTCCGAGCTTGCGCGGCGGGTGCGCAGCCTGGAGCCGGACGCCGGCCACTGAGAGGTTCCTCTCACGCCAGAGCCGCCACCTCTATCGGCTGGGCGATCCCGCGCAGGCGCTCGTGCCGCAGGCCGCCGTGCTCGGGCGGCGTCTGCGCTGCTTCCAGGACGTCTCGGCTGACGAGGATCTCGTCCGGGCCACCAAGTGCGCCGATGCGGGCGGCGATATGTACGCCGCGCCCCTCGTAGCCGGTCGGCGTCTCCAGCGCCTCGGCGATGTGCAGGCCGATCCGGACCGACGGCGCGAAGCCGTGATCCCGCCGATGCTCAAGGAGGCGCCGCCGGATCGCCCGGGCGCACACGATCCCGGCATCAGCCGACGGGAACGCAACGAAGAAGCCGTCGCCGGCGTGGTGGACCTCCTGGCCGCCGTGCTCGCGAAGGAGCACGCGGATGGCGTCGTCGTGCCAGGCCAGGAGCCGGCCCCACGCCTCGTCACCGACCGCCTCGATGAGGTTGGTGGAACGCACGATGTCGGTGAACATGAAGGTGCGCACCGCCCGGCGGGTCGGTCCGGACGATGTTCCGAGGGGCTCCGAACTGCGCCGGAGCGCCGCCGCCCGCGCCGCATCCGGCACGGCGCCGAGGCGCTCGAACGTGGCGGCCGCAGCCTCCAGCTCCGTGTTGGCGGCCTCGCGGTCCCCGGCGCCGAGGTACGCCTCGCCCAGTGAGGCCCGTGTCAGAGCCGCCTCGTACGGCGCGTCCATCTCCTGCCATGTGCGCCAGGCGCGGCGCAGCGCATCGACGGCCGCCTCGTGATCGCCACGCGCCAGCGCGACCTGGCCATGCGCGAACCAGGCCGAGGCCCGGAGGACGTGTGTTCCGTACTGCTGGGCGATCCGGTCCAGTTCATCGGCCGCGGCGGCCGCTCGTGCGGTATCTCCGGTCACGACCGCCAGCTCCACCTCGACGGGCAGCAGCCGGGCGCGCTGCAGGGGAGGCAGGGCGAGGTCGGCAAGAGCGCGAGCGAGCATGGCAGCGCCGGCGTCGGTCCGCCCCTGCGCGTGGCGCAGCATCGAGAGGCCGGGTTGCGGCTCGCGTCCCATCTCGTGCGCCTGCGCGAACGCCTTCTCGGCTCCATCCAGGTCGCCCACGCGAAGGCGGATCTCGCCGATCTGGTAGAAGCCCTCGCCGGCGTAATCCAGGCTGAAGTCCTTGAGTTCGGCGCACGCCTTGCGCGCCTCCGCCTCCGCCTCCGCCCACGCGCCCCGGAGACGGATGATCTCGACCCGACGAACCCGGCACATGCCGGGGAAGCCGGTGATCGCCTGTCGATCGCACCATCGCTTCGCCGCATCGGCAAACTCGCTGGCGCGGCGGAAGTCGGTCAAGTCCCCGCAGGCGACCGTGGCATTGCAGTAGATGACCGCCGTTGGATAGGGCGACACGTCACCACTCACCGCGGCGACCACCGCCTCGTCCAGCAGCGCCATCCCCTCTTCGACCCGACCCGCGGCAATCAGCACCCGACCCTTGTCCTGGAGCCCCAATGCCTCGAGGTCCGGGTCGCGCAGCCGCGCCCCGATCTCCAGTATCCGGTCCGCGCGTTCGAGTGCCGTATCGAAATCGCCGGTCCCCAGCGCGGCGCCGAGAAACGGCCGCTGGAGGAGGCCGTGCTCTCGGGACTCAGGCAGGTCCGCGAGCAGGCGCTGCGCGCGCTTCACCCACCCCGACGCGATCGAGCTCTGCTGGCGATGGCTGTAGTCGTTGGCCAGGGCCAGGGCAGAACCCGCCGCACGCAGGCGATCACCGGCGGCCATATGGGCGGCGAAAGCCCGTTCTCGCAATTCGATCGCCGGGCCAAGGCGACCCATCCACCAGGCTGCCTCGCCGTACGCCTCGAGGTCCGCCGCCTCCAGGCCACCCTCGGCATCCACCTCGCCGAGGAGCGCCAGGGCGTCCGTCCAGTTTCGTTCGGCAAGGGCGCGCCGGGCGCGGTCGAGGATGGTGCCGGGCAGGGGTGTCACGATCTTAGCCTCGCTCATAGCTTGACACACCGCTCGCGACAGAGAGCTTCCAGCGCCCGGGCACGCCTCGCAGCGTGTGCGCCCCACGGTCGCTGAAGGAGATCCCCGACCCGGCCACGAGGTCCCGCACCGTGGACGTCACCAGGACCTCGTCCGGTGCCGCCGCGGCGGCGACGCGGGCACAGATGTGCACGGCGAGCCCCTCGATCTCCGCTCCGAGTAACTCGACCTCACCGGTGTGGACCCCGGCACGCAGGGCGAGGCCCAGCTTCTGCACGCGATCCCGGATGGCGAACGCGCAGCGCACCGCGCGGGCCGGTCCGTCGAAGAGCGCCACGAAGCCATCACCGGCACGGTCCAGCTCGCGGCCGCGGTAGCGTTCCAGTTCGTCGCGAACGATGGCGTTGTGCTCCTCAAGCAGGGACCGCCAGCGCCGGTCACCCAGACGTGCCGCGAGCTCGGTCGACCCGACGATATCCGTGAACAGCACCGTCGCCAGCACGCGACGTTGCTCGGCGGGCGAGATCGTGCCGGTCAGGAAGCGCTCGATCGGGGCCAGGATCGCCTCCGCGTCGCCCAGGAACGGCAGGTAGTCGCCACCTGGCACCTCCACGTACTCGGCGCCGGGG
>JANOIS010000007.1:0-9125 GCA_031407755.1 Chloroflexota bacterium
CGACGCGTCGATGATGTGCGGGTAGCGAGCGATGAGCGATCGATTGGGCGCACTCGTGCGCACGACCCACACGGTGGCGATTCGATCGTCCGGCCACGTCGCGGCGGCCTCGGCGTGCTTCCGGTGCGTGGCCCGGGTCGCGGCGCCGATGTCACCGAACGTGTTCCAGCATTCGGCCAGGATCCGCACGCGTCGGCCTGGGTCGCGGATACCGACATCGGTGGAGCGGAGGGGGTCGGTCGGGCGGGTCGGGAGTTCGAAGGTGCCCGGGCGGCCGGTCGCGCGGGCAAGCCTGAGCAGATATTCCTGGATCTGGAGGTGGCCGGAGTCGGCGGGCCCGCGCGGCTCGCCGAGCGGACGGCTGAAACTCACTGCGAGGGGCTGCTGGAGGGCGATGCCGAGCGCGACCCACGTTCCGAGCGGAGCACCGATCCCTTCGCCACGCTCGATCTGGCTGAGTCTTGCCCGGCTGAGCCCGACCTTGCCGGCCAGCACATTCAGTGTGTACCGCCTGGCCGTGCGGCCGGCTCGGACGTTGCCGCCCATCGTTGCGGCCAGCGCCTGGCCCTCTCGCTGCCCCTCGATGACTTCGGGACGTCGAATCACCCTCTTGCCCATGCCTGAAGTCTCCATGCGCGGCGGGATTCCACTGCCACGATACTTGCGAGCACACACCGCGGACTTACGCGACGCTCGGTCGCGGCTGGGGGTCCTGGTTCGTGCCTGCCACGCACGATTCTGTGGTCTGGTCTGCCCTCTGGCGGGCCGATCGTGTCGTTCAAGGCCTCCGAACGGCCGTGGGTCTATTGGGAGTGGAATCCGAGCAACGATGCGCGGCCGCGGGTGCGGGTCGGGTGCGGGTCGGGTCGGGTCGGGTGCGAGAGCGCCGACGGGGACACGCCAAAGCGGGACGGGTGACGGCCGGCCCCCAGAGGGGCCGGCCGCACGTTTCTGCGAGAGCTCCGGGGAGTCAGTTCCCGCCGGCGGTCACCTCGACTGTGCCCTTGGTGAAGGACGCGCCCTTCGTGTCGGCGTCGGCGAGTGCCGCGAGCGCGGCCTCGGCGAGGTCCGTGCGGTACGCGTCCGCGGGCGGAGCCTCGGTGATGATCCCGGCGCCGATGGAGACGTCCACGGTCTGCTGCCAGGTGGTCGGGTCCACGATGCCGATGCCGTTCGGTGACGGCCAGATCAGTGGATTGATCTCGTTCATCATCCAGGCCTGGTGGCCGGCGCCCAGGGTGGAACCCTGGTTGATCGTGTACTGGATGCAGTCGTCGGGGTTGTCCCGGCAGTAGATCCAGCCCTGGAACGAGGCCTTCAGGAAGTTCGTGGCGATCGCCTCGTTCTCCCCTTCGGCCAGCCACGACGCCCGCGCAAAGATGGCGTCCTGGAGCATGGCCGTGCCTTCATCGTTGTAGTTGATGACGTTGAGGTCGGTCGGCTGGTAGAGGTCGCCCGTCTCCGGGTTGGTCGCCTCCAGGACCTGGGCGTACTCGTTGTAGATCATCGCCTCGGCGACGTCGATCTGCTTCGACAGCAGCAGCGTCATGTCGAACGGCTGGATGACCTTCTCGTAGTCGGTTCCTTCCTCGAGACCAGCCTTCTTCGCCGCCGCCGTGACCTCGAATTCATTGCCGAAGCCCCACGCTCCGACCTTCTTGCCCTTGAAGTCTGCCGGCGAGGTGATGTTCGATTCCTTCCACGATACGGACAGCGTGCCCGAGCGCTGGAAGATCTGGGCGATGTTCACGAGGTCGGACGCCGGGTTGCCGATCCGCGCCTCCAGGACCTTGGGCACCCAGCTGATGGTGAATTCGGGGCCGTTCGCCGCCGAGCCCGCCGCCTGCGGGACCACGTCCGGGCCACCGGGGACGAGCGTCAGGTCGATGCCAGCCGCCTCGTAGTAGCCCTGCTCCACGGCCGCGAAATACCCGGCGAACTGGGCCTGCGGCACCCATTGGAGTTGCAGGCGGACCGCCGCCATGGCAGGGGCTGCAGAAGCCGGCGCCTCGCTTGCCGGGGCGACGCTCGCCGGGGCGACGCTCGCCGGCGCGACGCTCGCGGGTGCGACGCTTGCCCCGCCACTCGAACAGGCGGCAAACACGACGCTGGCAGCCATGGCCAGCGCCAGGAACCCTCGAGTCCTACGCATAATCACTACTCCTCCTCCAAGATCCTTGACCGATCACCCCTCAAAGGGCGTCGTGTCGCCTACGGTTCACCGGCACGCACGCTGGCGTGCCAGGGGATCACGACCCGCTCGAGGGCCACGATCGCGAGATAGAACACGATCCCCGTGACCGCCCCGACGAAGATCGCCGCCCAGGTCACGTCGAATCGAAGCGCGCTCGCGCTCTGGACGATGACCTGGCCGAGCACGGCGTTGGTGCCGCCGAAGTACTCCCCCACGATGGCCCCGATGAGGCTGAGTGTGGTCCCGACCTTGAGCGCTGTGAAGAAGTATGGCAGCGCATTCGGAACGCGCACGCGCCACAGCACCGCCCATTCGGAAGCAGCGTAGGAACGCATCAGCTCCAGCGCCGCGGGCTCCACCTGGGTCAGGCCGCGGGTCACATTGACCACGACCGGGAAGAAGACCAGGACGGCCACGATCATCATCTTGCTGAGCGGGTTGAGGACCCCGAACCAGTTGTTCATGAGCGGCGCGAAGGCGATGATCGGCACGGCGCTCGCACCGATGGCCAGCGGCAGGAGCAATTCCCGGGCAGTCACGAAGCGGGCGGTCAGGCCGGCGAGGACGATCCCTGCGACCGTCCCGATGGTGAGCCCGCCGAGCGCCTCGAAGAGTGTCGCGGCCGCCGCCTTGCCGATGGGCCAGCGACCCGCGTCCCAGTTCTCGCCGAGCGCCGTCGCGATCTCGGTCGGGGCGGGCAGTGGCAGGCCCTGCACCTGGATGCTCCGGACGCCCAGCTCCCAGAGGGCGAGCGTGCCGACGAACACGGCGACGGCCGGCAGGTACCACCAGGCGCGCCGGGCCCAGCGGGCTACCCCTCGAGTGGGCGCCACGGGCGCGGGCGAGCCCGAGGCAGCGGGCACGGTCGCGAGTGCAGGCGAGCCGTCGGGTGTCGGACCTGCGGACGTGGTCGCCGTCACCCGATCCCGCCCTCCGCAGCCGTCCGACCGACCGAGGCGATGGCACCCTCGAGCGCGCCGTCAGGCACGTTCGGTGGGCCGCTCTCGGCGTCGACGCCGCCGCGGCGGAGCGCCTCGCGAACGGCCGTCACGAGCTGGAAGTAGCGCGGTTCCTCGCGCGCGGCGATCCCGCGCGGGCGCGCCAGGTCGATCTCGATGACGTCCGTGATACGGCCAGGCCGGGCGCTCATGACCACGACCCGCGACGACAGGAAGACCGCTTCCGGGATGGAATGGGTCACGAACACGATGGTCGTGCCGGTTGCCTCCCAGATGCGCAGGACCTCCTGGTTCATCCGCTCGCGAGTCATCTCGTCCAGGGCACCGAACGGCTCGTCCATGAGCAGGATCGCCGGCTCGAAGGAGAGAGCGCGGGCGATCGCGACGCGCTGCTGCATCCCGCCCGACAGCTGATACGGATGGTGGTCGAGGAAATCGCCGAGTTCGACGAGGTCCAGCATCTCTCGGGCGCGGGCCGTCCGTCGGGCAGCGTCGTAGCCCATCAACTCCAACGGCAGCTTGACATTGTCCTCCACGGTCCGCCAATCGAACAGGACGGGGGCCTGGAAGACCATCCCGTAGTCCCGGTCGCGGCGGGCCTGGACGGCCGGCTTGCCGTTGACCTCCACCGTGCCGGCGGTCGGGGCGATCAGGTCGCCGATGACCCGCAGGAGGGTGGACTTCCCGCAGCCCGACGGGCCGATGAGCGAGACGAACTCGCCGCGGACGATGTCCATGGAGATGCCGGACAGGGCGGTCGTCACGATGGCGCCGTCGCGGACGAAGGTCTTGTCCACCCCGGCCATGCGCACGACGGTCTGGCTTCTGGGGGCGGGCGTGGGCACGTTGGCGGTCATCCCTGATTCACTCCTGTGACGGGGCTCATCCTTCGGCCGCCGCCGATCGCCCACGCAGGACGATCAACTCCAGGACACGGACGAGCGCGAAGAAGACGAGGCCCAGGAGCGCCGAGATGAGGATCGCACCCCACAGTTTCTCCGGCCCGGTGATGTAGTACTGGTTGAAATTGATGATGGCTCGCCCCAGGCCATCCGGGATGCCGCCAGGTCCCTCACCGATGATGGCGCCAACGATGGACGCGCTCGCCGCGATCTTCAAGGCGGTGAACAGGTACGGCAAGGATGCGGGAAGGCGGACCTTGCGATAGATGTCCCAGCGCGATGCGGCGTAAGAGCGCATCAGCTCCAGCGCGCGGGGGTCCGGGGAGCGGAGCCCGCGGATCATCGCGATCGTCACCGGGAAGAACGTCAGGTAGGTGGCGATGATGACCACGGAGGTGACGTTGGGCCCCACGGCGAAGACGATCATCGGGGCGAGTGCCACGATCGGGATGGTCTGACTGGCCACGACGTACGGCACGAGGGCCCGCTCCAGCAAATGCGAGTGTACGAAGACCGTGGCGAGCACAAGACCCAGCAGCGTCCCGACGACGAAGCCGATGGCCGCCTCGCGCCAGGTATAGAACGCGGCGCCAGCCAGGAACCCAGCGAGGGTCTCCTCCGAACCGCGCTGGACCGGCTGACCAAGGGACCACAGGATATTCCACCAGTGCGGAAGGGTCAGGTCATTGGCGAAGGCCCAGCGAAACGGCGGGTCCCACAGGAGCTCTGACCCAGGCCCTGCGCCGATGGGCCGCCACGGGACGCCACCCAGGAACTTCACGAGCTCCCAGACGACCAGGATCGCGATCAGGAAGAGCGCGAACTGGATGATCCGCCGGGTCCGCGAATGACCGACGGCCGGCTCGCTCGCCACGGCCGCGGCATCGGTCCCCGACGAGGTCTTCGCCAGGCGCGGCAGCAGGCCGATGGGGCCCGCGGTCATCCGGCGTCGACCTGGGCCGCGTCGACCTGGGCCGCGGCCATCTAGTCCGTGACCGCCTGGTCGGCGATATCGAGTGCCGCGTCGATGATCTCGAAGCCGTGGGCGAGCTCGTCCTCGTTGATGCACAGCGGCGGATTCGTGTGGATCGAGTTGTTGACGACGAGGGTGTACAGCCCGTTGTCGCGGAAGTGCTTGCCGATCGCCTTCATCTCGTCCGAGGTGCCGTTGAACGGGGTCATCGGCGTCCACGGGTCGCGCGTCCGCACAAGGTCCAGGATGCCGAACAGCCCGAGGCTGCGGTGCGCCCCAACGGACGGGTGGCGCGCCGCAAGTCGCTCGTGGTGCTCGCGCATCCGCGCGCCGAGACGCGCGGCGTTATCGATCAGCCCGTCCTCCTCGTACACCCGGATGGTGGCCAGCGCCGCCGCCAGCGAGACCGGGTGCGAGGAGTACGTCAGGCCGCCGTAGAACATCTTCTGGTCGAAGAAGTCCGCGATATGGCGGCGCATGGCCACGGCGCCCAGGGGCAGGTACGACGACGTCAGGCCCTTGGCCAGCGCCATCAGGTCCGGCACGACATCCCAGTGGTCCACCGCGAACCAGCGACCGGTCCGTCCGAAGCCGGCCATGACCTCGTCGCAGACCATCAGGATGTCGTGGCGATCGCACAGCTCGCGAACACCCGCGATGTACCCGTCAGGCGGGATGAGGATGCCGTTCGTGCCGACGATCGTCTCGAGGAACACCGCGGCGATGGTGTGCGGCCCCTCATATCGGATCACGTCCTCGAGGCCTTGCAGCGACTCCGCCACGGGGCGGGGTTCGGGCTCTCCCCAGCGGTGGGTGTCCGGGTAGCGCACAACGCCCACCAGCCCCGGCTCGTTGGCCCAGCGACGCGGGTCGCCGGTCAGCGTCATCGCCCCCATCGTTGCCCCGTGATAGGCGCGGTACCGAGCGAGGACCTTGTGTCGACCCGTGTAGTGGCGGGCCAGTTTGATCGCGTTCTCGATCGCCTCCGCCCCACCGAGCGTGAAGAACACCTTGTCCATGTCGCCCGGCAGGATCTCGGCGAGCTTCTGCCCGAGACGCCCGCGAATCTCCGTCGCGAACGCGGGCTGCACGTACTGCAGCTTCGTGGCCTGCTCCGTGATGGCGTCGATGACCCGCCGGTCGCCATGACCGATATTCACGGACATGAGCTGGCTGTTGAAGTCGAGGATCTTGCGGCCGTCCGGCGTGTACAGCCAGACCCCCTCGGCGCGATCGATGGCGATCGGATCGATGGCGCCCTGCACCGACCACGAGAAGAACGTGTGCTCGCGATTGAGGGCGACGATCTCGTCCGTCGTCAGCGCCCCGGGAGCCGTATCGATGCCCATGGATCCTCCTCCTTCGCACACCCGCGAGCGTGCGAGTCCCGATTACAGCACATCCGGGCAAGCGGGAACGCCCAGCGGCGTCAGTCAGCCAGGATCCGTTCCCGCAGGCGCGCCAGCGAGGCCGTCGCCTGGCGTGCCATCGCATCACGGATGGCTGGATCGATCGGCACCGGCGGGTTGGCCAGACGGTCCGCCAGCCGCGAGTCATCGAATGCGCACACGAGATCCGGCCGGCCAAGCCGGTGCATGAGGTTGCGGTTCTTGTCCGTCGTGCTCATGGAGATCGAGGGGATGCCATAGCTCGTCGCCACGACCGTGCCGTGGAATTTGTGGCTGGCCAGCATCGTGCACTCGCCGATCGCCCGGCTCAGCACATCAAGGTCATCGGACGCGACGCGCTCGACATCGTCGAGGCCGAGCTCGTCCAGCGCACGCTCATCGCGAGCTCGGACCGCGCCGGTCGACAGCACGATCGTCCGTAATCGATAGCCAAGCTCCCGGCCGCGAGCCGCGAGGGCGCGCACGGCCCCGTAGTCGTCGCCACCGTCCCGCCAGCGGACCGTGATGCCCAGCACCGGAGCACCTGGCGGGCGCGGCGCGTCCGGCAGAGACAGGGCGAACACGAGGTCGGCCGATGCCTCGACCTCGACCCGCGGCCTCAGGCGCTCACGGATCCAGGCGGCGCTCTCCTCATCACGCGCGGAGATCGAGCGCACGTTGCGGTGGCGCAGGAACCGGCCGAGGGCCTCTACCACAGACGGCTTCGCGTCACGCCAGGTCGGCACGCCGACACCGATGACGTGGACCGGTCGGCGCAGGTAGTCGGTCAGCCAGTAGCGATCGCCGAGACCCCACGGGATGACCAGGTCCCCACCCCCGATGACGATGGCATCGCGCTCGCGGACCATGTCGCGGACCGGGCGCCGGAAGTACGGCCGGGTCGGCGAGTCGGCGAGGACGCCGAGGTCCAGGGCGGATCCGAGGTGCTGTCGGAAGACGTCGAGGAACAGCTCGTCACCGTAGTTGCCCGGGCCGTAAAAGCCGACGAGACCCACCCTGGGCCGTGTACGCGTGCGCCGATGGCGCCGCTCCGGGGGCCAGCCGACGAGGGCCGTGTCCGATGCTACGCGGAAGGCGGCACGGCGGGCGGCACGGCGGACACGGGTGGGGATGCGCACCACGGCATCATGCCAGTTGCGCCGGTAGTGCTACCGTTTCCCGGACCGCATCCAACCAGACCCCGGGAGACCGCCATGGACCGAGCCGGCTTTCAGGATTGGCTGCACCGATACGTCGATGCCTGGCGGCTCAACGACCCGGTAGCGATCGGCGACCTGTTCAGCCCCGACGTGCGCTATGCCTATGGCCCGTTCGATGACGCGATCGTCGGTCGGAACGCGGTCATCGAGTCGTGGCGTAACGATCCGGACGAACCGGGCTCCTGGCAGGCCGACTACGACGTCCTCGCCATCGATGACGACGTTTTCGTGGCCCACGGCCGGACGCGCTATCTGACCGACGACCGACGCGAGGTGGAGCGCGAGTTCGCGAACATCTTCGTGTGCCGTTTCGACGACGACGGTCGCTGCCTTGAATTCACCGAGTACTACATGCGTCGGCGCCCGGACGTGGCCGACGACGAGCCGCCCGCGGCGGGCTGACCGACCGAGGCGGCGCCGCAACGACCACGCGCAGCACCGCGGGCAGGGTCCGGAACGCCAGCGGATGCGACGGGACGCGGTGTACCCTCTCCCCCTTCGCACCGTCCCGTTCCACATGTCGAGGGAGACCCGATGGCCCGAATCGTCCGCGGCGCGCTCGTCCAGGCCAGCTGGACCGGCGACAAGGAATCGATGATCCAGAAGCACGAGCAGCGTGCCCATGAGGCGGCCGCTCAAGGCGCCCAGTTCATCCTGTTCCAGGAGCTGTTCTACGGGCCGTACTTCTGCCAGGTCCAGGATGCTCAGTACTACAGCTACACCGAGCTGATCCCGGACGGACCGACGACAAAGCGGATGCAGGACCTCGCCAAGCAGACGGGCATGGTCGTGGTCGCCCCGATGTACGAAGAGGACGAGAAGGCATCCGGGATCTACTACAACACCGCAGCAGTCATCGATGCCGACGGGACGTATCTCGGCAAGTACCGCAAGACCCACATCCCGCACGTGAAGGGCTTCTGGGAGAAGTTCTACTTCCGCCCCGGAAACCTCGGCTACCCGGTGTTCCAGACGGCCGTCGGCAAGATCGGCGTGTACATCTGCTACGACCGGCATTTCCCGGAGGGTGCCCGTGCGCTCGGCCTGAACGGCGCGGAGATCGTGCTCATCCCGAGCGCCACGTCACGGGGGCTTAGCGAATACCTCTGGCGGATCGAGCAGCCAAGCCACGCCGTTGCCAACGGTTACTACGTGGGAACCATCAATCGGGTCGGCATCGAGGCGGACTATGGCGATGACGACTTCTACGGTCAGAGCTATTTCGTCGATCCGCGCGGCCAGTTCGTCGGCGAGGTCGGCTCGGCTCATGACGAGGAACTCATCGTCCGCGACCTCGACATGGACCGGATCGCGGAGGTCCGCAACACCTGGCAGTTCTACCGCGACCGCCGACCCGACGCGTACGTTGACTTGACCCGCCCATAAAGGCGTATCATCCGCGCCGGCGCGGCTGTGTGGGGGTGGTCAACCCAGACCCATAGTTACCAACGAAAAGATGAGGCACCGATGCAAATAGGTTTAAAGCACA
>JANOIS010000020.1:0-12905 GCA_031407755.1 Chloroflexota bacterium
GCGTCCTCGAGGATCAGCCCAGACAGCGCACCAGCCAGCGCCGGTCCCAGTCGGGCGAGCGGCGGATCCGGCGGTGGACCGGCGGTCGGCGCCACATCCCGGAAACTCACGACACCCTCGTCATCGGCGACCCACAACAACGTCAGCCACCAGCCGTCGGGCGCGTCGGAGGGACGGGCCATCCCTGCGCGCAGGACGCGGTCGCCGATGCGGACCTCGTGCTCACGCAGGAACGACGGGCCGGGCGGAGGGAGTCGATCGGGCACGGGGCCAAGGATAGGCCGGGTGGCCCCGGCCCGGCGGGCCGTCAGATGAGTCGGGTGCCCTCGTCCGGCGTCGCAGGATCGGTCGGCTCTGGCTCCGCAACCGCAGGCTCCACGTCACCGTCCGCAGGTACGGCCTCCCCGGGCGCATCCGCAACGACATCCGCCGCCACACGAACCGGGACCCGTCCCTCTGCCGCCGCCTCTGACAGGAGGGCGTCAGACTCAGCCTGGAGGTTGGCCACCTGCGCCTCGAGCTCCAGACGCAGGATCTCACGACGAACGGCTGCATCGGGGGGAGCCAACGCACCGGCTTCCGCGACCGCCCCGCCGTCGTCGGGGTACTCACCGCTGATCCACGACAGGACCCGATTGCGCGGGCGGGCCACGGGCGTCCGGGAGCGCACGATCGCCGCGGGATCGATCGCGGTCAGGCCGGGCAGCGATGGATCGGCCGCCGGATCCGGCGTCAGTGCCGCCGTGCACGACGGACAGGTGTCACGCTCGCCCGTGTACGTGGCGGAGCACCATGGACAGATAGAGGCGGCCAACCCGCCCTCGGACAGTGGTTCGTCGACCATGACGCGAATGCTACCGCGCCCAGTGCCTGCCGAAATACCCCATCCGTCAGGGGTACCGTCGCTGTGGCCCACCTATTCCCATTCGATCGTGGCCGGCGGCTTGGAGCTGATGTCGTACACCACCCGGTTGACGCCCGGGACCTCGTTGACGATGCGCGAGGAGATCTTGCCCAGCACGTCGTACGGCAGCTTGGCCCAATCGGCGGTCATCCCGTCTTCCGAGGTCACCGCCCGGATGGCGACGACGTTGGCGTACGTCCGACCGTCGCCCATGACCCCGACGGACATGACCGGGGTCAGGATCGCGAACGACTGCCACAGTGATCGATACAGGCCAGCGCCCTTGATCTCGTCGATGACGATCCAGTCCGCCTCGCGCAGCGTGTCGAGCCGCTCCGCGGTGACGGCGCCGATGATCCGGATGGCGAGACCAGGACCTGGGAACGGCTGGCGCATCACCATGGCCTCCGGCAGCCCCATCTCGAGCCCCACCTTGCGGACCTCATCCTTGAACAGGTAGCGCAGCGGCTCGATCAGCTGGAACCGGAGGTCCGCCGGCAGCCCACCGACGTTGTGATGCGTCTTGATCTTCTGGGCGGCCTTGGTCTCCGAGGTCGCGCTCTCGATGACGTCGGGGTAGAGCGTCCCCTGGGTCAGGAAATCGATGGCGCCGATGCGCGCCGCCTCCTCCTCGAACACCCGGATGAACTCGTCGCCGATGATCTTGCGCTTGTGCTCCGGATCCTCGACGCCGGTGAGCCGAGCAAGAAAGCGATCGCGCGCATCGACCATGACCAGGTTCATCCCGAGATCGCGTTCGAAGGTCACCCGCAGGAGCTCCGACTCCCGCTTGCGCATCAGCCCATGATCGACATAGATGCAGGTCAATCGATCACCGACGGCCCGATGCACGAGCGCCGCGGCGACGGCGCTATCGACACCGCCGGACAGGGCGCAGATGACCTTCCCGTCCGAGCTCGTCCTGGCCGCGTGGGCATCGACTCGCGCCCGAATCCCGGCGACGGTGGTATCGATGAAGTTGGCGGCCGTCCACGATGGCTCGACGCCGGCGATACCGACCACGAAGTTGCGCAGGACATCCTTGCCGCGCGGCGTATGGACGACCTCGGGATGGAACTGGATGCCGTACAGATTCCGGTCGGGGGCCTGGAGGCCGGCGAATGGCGTCGAATCCGTCTGGGCGGTGGACGTGAAACCCTCGGGGAGCCGCGTGATCGAATCACCGTGGCTCATCCAGACCGGCTGGTCGCGGCCGATCCCGGCAAACAGCGCGGCGTCCGGGGCGGTGATCGTGACGCTGGCCGGGCCGTACTCGCGGTGCGTCGCCGGGAGGACGTCGCCGCCGAGCTCGCGGGCCATGAGCTGCGCGCCGTAGCAGATGCCGAGGACCGGGATGCGGCCACTCCAGATCGCCGGGTCAGGCTTGGGGGCGCCATCGTCGTAGACCGAGTTGGGGCCGCCGCTCAGGATGATCGCGCGGGTCCCGCGGGCTTCCAGATCCGCGAACGGGGTGTCGTGCGGGAGCAGTTCGCTGTACACGTCGAGCTCCCGGACGCGCCGCGCGATCAGTTGCGCGAACTGGCTGCCGAAGTCGAGGACGACGACGGGACCGGGGGATGTCGCCGCCGGGTCGTCGGCGCGATCCGGGGCGGGGGCGTTGAGGGCGGTCTCGAGGTACGCCTCGACCTCGGCGTCGTCCGGGGCCAGCACCCGGTGACCGGCGTTGGCCGCCTCGCCGTGGACGGTCTTGCCCCGCTCAGGCTGCGCCGTCGATGACTCCCCGGTGTCCGCCAATCCGTGCCCTCCGCTCCTGGTGCCGCCCCCTCGTCGCCAATGGCCGCAAGTGTACCGGGCCGGCGGCGTGGGCCCCGAAGCGTGACCGCCGCGGCCGGTCTGCGCTCTCGAACCAGCCGCTGGGGTCACCGCCGCGTCATGGCCGTCCTCTCCTGGCTGCGCGACGGGTCCGGCGCTGTCCTGAGCCATTGGCTTGAGACGCCACCGCAGTCAGGCGCGGTTGCGCATCGACTCGGCGGCCATCGCGATGTAGCGCTCCAACTCCTCGGCCACGTCCGGCGGCGGCGCGAGCGCGCTGATCGCCGCCCGCATGTGGACGAGCCACCGATCGCGTGCAGCGGGATCGATCGCGAACGGGGCGTGGCGCATCCGCAGGCGCGGATGACCGCGCTCGTCGTCGTAGGTGCGCGGGCCGCCCCAGTACTGAACGAGGAACAGGGTCAACCGGCGGGTGGCGGGGGCGAGGTCCGCTTCGGGATAGAGCGGGCGGAGGATATCGTCGTCCGCAACGCCGGCGTAGAACCGGGCCACGAGCGCCTCGAAGAACGGCATCCCGCCGGCGCGGTCGTACAGGGTCGACGGGTCCGTCACCGCGCCAGTCTACGGACTGTCGGGCGCTCGGGAGCCGGGATCAGCGACGAGTCGATCCGCGGCGGGCCCGCGCTCGCGAGGCCTGGCGTTCCGTCCCGCGCAGGTTGACGGCCGCGACCTGGAGCAGGGCGAGCGCACCGATCGCGAAGACCACCAGGCCGAAGCTGTCCATGCGCCGCATCGTGCCCGCCGGCGGTCCGCGTCACAACCGGGCGAACGTCATCCCCCGACGGGACCAAAGAGGTGGGCAACGGCCTCGAGTGGCGACCCGCGTCACGCCGTGGGGTCGGCGACCGACTCCAGGCGGCGCTTGAGCGCCTCGATATCGAGCGCCGCCGCGCGCTGCACCTGCGGTCGCGCCATCGATTCGAAGACGCGATAGCGGAACGGCAGCCCGATCCGGATCGACCAGCGCAGGTCGGTCGCGACCGCATCGACCGCTACGAGCTGCGCATCGATATCGATCGACACGCCGTCGGCGTCCTTGCCGGCCAACGCGAACCGAGACGGAGCATCGACGGCCGTCACGGTCGCCGCGAACGTGCCGGCCCGGCCGGCCGCCCGCTGCTCGACGGTCACCTGCTCCCCGGCGATGACCGGGCCGCCGCCGTTCCGCGTCACGCGGATGATGCCGCTGGCGATCAGCCAGGCCGGCCAACCATCGATGTCCGCGATGCGGGCGAAGACGTCGGCCGGCGGCCGATCGATCCGGGTCTCGATGACGACGTCGATGGCCATCAGGCCGTCTCCGTCCGCCGGAGACGAAAGGCCGGCCCCCGACCCAGGCCCTCCGACGGCGTCCCATAGCGCAGGATCAGCTCGCGGACGGCACGGTACCGTTCCGGTCCGTCCAGGAGCTCCGCGGAGACCCGCCAGCGGCGATCCTCGATCTGGACGAAAGCGTCGGGGTTGGCCATGAGGTTGAGCGCCCAGTGCGCTTCGGGATCACCGGCCGCCACCAGCAATGATTCGTCCGGCTCCTCGATGAACCCGATGGCGGCGCTCGCCGTGTCGCCACTTTCCCGCCCGTGTGTCTCAAGCATGGCGACCTTGCCCCACGACGCCAGCTGCTCCGCCATCGATTCCGTCATCTGACCCGCATCAGGCCAACGCCCTCAGCGGGCTCGCTGCCAGGACTTGCCCTCCGTCTGGGTCGATGGCGCGTAGACCATCTCGACGGCCTGCATCTCGCGGATCGTCCGTGCGCCGAGCGCCGCCATCGATTGGCGCAGCGCGCCCACGAGGTTCTCGCTGCCGTCCGTGACATGCGCCGGGCCAAGCAGGATGCGTTCCAGGCTGCCGGTCGTGCCGACCTTGATGCGGGTCCCGCGCGGAAGGGTCGGCGAGGGTGCGGCCATCCCCCAGTTGGTGCCGCGACCGGGAGCCTCCTCGGCGCGGGCCAGCGGCGAGCCGATCATCAGGACGTCCGCGCCCGCGGCGACGGCCTTGGCGAGCTCGCCACCGCGGCGCATCCCGCCATCCGCGACGACCGGCACGTATCGGCCCGTCTCCTTCTCGTAGGCATCACGCGCGGCGGCCACGTCGCTGATCGCCGTGACCTGCGGAACACCGATCCCGAGCACCTCGCGGGTGGTACAGGCCGCGCCCGGCCCGACGCCCACGAAGACCGCGGCGGCTCCCTGTTCCATCAGCGCAAAGGCGGCTTCCGCATTGGTGGTATTACCGACCGCGACCGGGATCGGCATGTATCGGGTGAAATCGGCGAGCGACAGTGGGTCGTAGTCCGTGGCAAGGTGGCGGGCGCTGCTGACCTGGCTCTGGACAAGGAACAGGTCCGCCCCGTGTTCCGCACAGAACGGACCAAAGCGACGAGCCGCAGCCGGCGTGGCCGCCACCGCCGCCCGCGAACCGGCGGCGTGGATGGCTTCCAGTCGTGCGGCGATCAGCTCCTCGCGAACCGGCTCGCGGTAGACCTCGGCGAGCAGGGCCTGGACCTCGGTATCCGGCGCCGCGGCGATGCGCGCAAGGATCGCGTCGGGGTCGTCGTAGCGCGCCTGCACGCCCTCGAGATTGAGGACCGCGAGTCCGCCGAGACGAGCGATCTCGCCGGCCATCCGTACATCGACCACGGCGTCCATGGCCGCAGCGAGAATCGGGATCGCCAGCGGGATCCCGCAGAACGTCTGCGAAAGATCGACATCGGAGGGCTCGATGGTGGCCGTGCCGGGCGCAAGCGAGACATCCTCGAAGCCGTACGTCGGCCGGATCGTATCCACCTTGGAATGGAAGACCCGACGCGCCGCCGCGGGTGTCGTCCCGGTTCGCTCGATCACGTGCCCCTCCTGTGCTGCCTCACGGTGGGCTGCCTTGCGACCTCGAGTCTACCAGCGAGCCGCCCGAGTCGAAGCCGCGTCAACCGACACCCACGACCGGGAATCCCATGAGGCGAGCGGCGTCTCCGAGCCTGGCGTCGAACGTGACGAAGGTCAGCGCGGCACCACCGGCCCGTTCTGCGGCGGCGAGATGCAGAGCGTCAAGGGTCCGCAGCCGGTACTCCACGCCGATCGTTGCGGCGCGCTGACAAAGCACGTCATCGAGGGCGACGATCCGGATCACTTCCCAATCGCGTTCGAATTGCGCGGTCGCAACGGCCAGCGAGCTGCCATCAAGTCGACGAGCGAGCGTGATCGACATCTCCGTGTAGAGGTGATTCCCCGTGACCCATCGATCATCGTCCCGGAGCCCGGGCGCGACATCGTGGCTGTCCGGTTCCTGTATGTACCGCTTGGCCAGCGCGCTGGTGTCCAGGTAGAGCGTCAGATCCTGTCCTCCCGAATCTCGTCGAGGATCTCCATGATCGATGGCGTTCCCGGTTTGGGCAGCACGGGCGTGAACGGTTCTGGTGGCCGGTTCACCTTCTGGGTGAGCCAGCCTTCGCGCAGCCCGCGCTCGATCGTGGTTTCGCCGACGGCCGGCACGATCTGCGCGACACGCCGACCTCGACTCGTCACGTACAGCGTTTCGCCGCGCTCGACACGCGCCAGGTACTCGGAGAGCTTCGACTTCAGTTCGCGCACGCCAACATCCATGTGGTCACGATAAGGTAGGGAGGTGACTACGTCAACCGGTGCCGGACGCTACCTGGGCCGGCGATCGCCCTCGAGCGTGAGTTCGAACCAGCGCGCGCGCTCCGCATCCGAAAGGTCGTCGCGGATGCGCTCGATCGCGGTTCGATAGCCTGGCCAGATGACCTCGGCATGCGCCTGGTCGATCGGGAGCCAGCGGGCTCCGTCGTGCTCATGCGACAGCAGCGGCTCGGCGTCCGGGCCGAGGCGGACCGCGAAACAGGCGGCCGTCACGACCCCATCGAAGGACGGCTCGTGGAACTGGTTGACGAGATCGAGGTCGTAGAAGGCTTCGATATCGGCCGGGCCGAAGCCAGTCTCCTCGGCGAGTTCGCGCAGGGCCCCGTGGGCGACGCGCTCATCGATCTCCAGCGAGCCGCTGACGCACTGCCATAACCCCGCCAGGACCTTCTCCGGTGCCCGGCGGAGCAACAGGACCTCGATCGACTTGACGGAACGAGCGCTTGTGGCCACGCGATACATCCAACAATCGACGAGGTCCGGGCGGAACGGGCTCACTCGCCGATGATGCCGTGAAGCTGCTCGAGATGCATCAGATCGTGAACCCCCGCGAACAGCAGCCACTCCCCACAGCGCATCCGGCCCACGAGGGGATGGTCCAGTGGGCACGGCTCCGTCTCGTGCCCGCTGACGGTCCGGGCGGCCCGCTCCACGATCCGCTGGCTCTGGGCGATCTTGCGCACGAGCGTTGCGCGGTCCGCGTCCGGCGGGCCGGGGATGCCCGGGACGACCTGTGGGGCGTCGGTCGGCCACTGGCGCGCGGCGGCTTTCGCGGCGGCGAGGCATAGTCCGGCCCGCGCATCCCCGTCGTGTCCGATGGCCTGCGCCACGTTCCAGCCACCCTCACCACCATCCCGCTGCAGATCCGCATCCGACAGCTGCTCGACGATGGCGGTCAGGGCATCGGCCAGCGCGGCCAGCTGGGTCGCGCTGCGGGCGGCGGTTCCCTCCCCTGCCCGTCGTCGCACCTGGCGCCGTACCTCGATCAGCCGGCCAGACTCGATTCCGCGCCAGGCCGCGACGACATCTGGTGCGGTCGGCTCCAGCGCGTCGACCCAGGTCGCCGTGCCCGTCAAAGGCGTTCGAAGCGTTCGATCGGGACCACGATGAGCGTTGCGCCGCCGACTTCCACCTCGAGCGGATAGGGCATGAAGAACTCGCCGGGCTCCATGATCGGCGGCATCGGATTCACGATCTGGGTCCGCGATGTGCAGTTCTCGCGGACGACGGCCACGACCTCCTCGACCTCGGCCTCCTCGACCGCCAGCAGGATCGTGGCGTTGCGTTGCTTGAGGAAGCCGCCCGAGCTCTGCAGACGGGTGGCCCGGAACTCCTTCTCGAGGAGGGCGTCAACGAGGGCCCCGGCATCCTCGTTGTGGACGATCGCGACGACGAGCTTCATCGCGCGGAGTATCGGGGCAGCGCGTACGTCAGGTCAACGCGGAATACGCGCCGGTTCGCCTCACCACCGATTCGGGCGATGTACGATGCACATCCCGAAGCAACGCTGCGTGCAGGAGTCCGATACGTGCCCCTCGACGACGGGTCAGCCCGCGATCCCCGTTCCTGTCTTCCGTTGGCCATCGCCGCTGCGGCGTCCGGCGATGACCTCGACGCCGGCCTGGCTGCCATCATCGCGGCTGGCGCCGAAGCGCTCGGGGCGAGTCTCGCCGCGATCTTCCTCGCGGACCCGGATCGACCGGGCCTGACCCTGGCCGCGTCCCACGGTCGGGCGGACATGACCGCGCTGGCCGCCGCCGCCGCGGATCCGGCCAGCCCGTTCGCGGAGGCGGTCGCGCGCCGCGGGCCCATCTTCGAGCGCGAAGCGATCGATTCATCTGGCGCCGCGTCGGTCGGCGCCTACGTGCCGCTGGTCGTGTCCAGCGGTGGCGTGGAATCGACCCTGGGCGTGGTCGGGATGACCTGGCCGGCACCGCACGTATCGACCGATTCAGATCGGGAGACATTGACGGCACTCGCCGATCTGGCCGCGCTCGCGACAGATCGAGCCCGGCTCGCATCGACGGCATCCGAGCGCTCGGAATGGTTCGAGCGGATGGCCCACACGGATCCGCTGACCGGGTTGGCCAACGAGCGCACCGTGGCCCGGATCATGGAACTGGAATTCGCCCGGGCAAGCCGCCAGGGGGGCGAGGTGTCCCTTGCGCTGTTCGATGTCGATGACTTCCGTGCGACCAACCAACACGGCGGCCACGTGGCTGGCGACGAGATCCTGCGCCAGGTAGCGGCCGTCCTCGCTGATTCTGTTCGTTTGGTGGATACGGTCGGGCGGATCGGCGGGGACGAGTTCGTGCTGGTGGCTCCGGGCTCGGCCGGCGCGATGGTGGCCAAGCGTGTGATGGACGGGATCGCGGCTCTACCCGCGGTGGCCGGCCGGGCCGTTTCCGTGTCAGCGGGCGTCGTCCGTTTCCCGACCGATGGGTCGGACGCCGACACGCTCATCGCGGCGGCCACGGACGCGCTGACCCGGGCGAAGGTCGGTGGGGCGGGCTCGCTCGCCGAGACCGAAGTCGAGGTCGCGGGCGAGGGCTGAGATCGCGCTTCGCCCGAGGTCTAACTTGCGGTGGTCGCTGTTCCAGCCGAGACCGGCGGCGACGAAGGGACCGTAGCCCCAGGCGCAGGTTCCAGCGTCAGGGCCAGGACGATCCCGTCCTGCGTCGGCAGGCCATCGCCCTCGAAGTACGCGGTCCCGGAGGCATCCACCCGGAAATCGCCAAGTGGGACCGGCACGCCATCCTGGCCGATGACCCACGCCTCGTACACCTGCGTCCCGTGCGTCGGCGCGAGATCACGCATCGCCAGCCGGATCGCGCCGTCGCTCGCGACGGCCGCCAGACCGGCTGGTCCGTCACCGCCCACGGCGGTGAGGATGGCTGTCAGCGAGCCAGGCAGGCCGGCGACGTCCAGCACGGCGGCCACGTTCTGCTCGTACGTTCGAGACTGGCCGAGTTGACCCTGCAACAGCACGTTCCAGCCACCCAGCAGGGCGATCGCCAGCACAGCCGCGATACGCAGCGCCCATGTTCCGGTGGAAACGGATCCGCGTGCCGGGGCGCGCGCCGCACGGCTCGCGGCAGATGGGAATGGGACAGGCGCGGAAGCGACGGATGGGGGCGCCTCGACCGCGACCGGCGCGACCGGCGCGACCAACGCACCCGCGGCACCCGACCTGGCCGCGCGGTCATCGAGGTCTGCTGCGGCGGCGGCCATGATCCGAGCCTTCAACCCGGCCGATGGCTCGACCACCGGAACGGCCTCGGCCAGCACCGGAAGCGCGCTTGCCAGCATGGCCAACTCGGCCATCTCGTCGTGCGCGTCGGGGCATGACGCCAGGTGGACACGGACCGCCTCGGCTTCGTCCGCATCGAGGGCGTCCAGCACGAACGCCGCAGCCAGGTCGCGAACCTCGTCACAGGTCAGATCGGGTCCGCTGGGTCGCATCTTGTCCGTCATGTCGACCCCCCCGCTGATCCGCCGGCAGATTCGCCGACGAGGACCCGTCGCATCGCGAGCAGGCCCAGCCGCATACGACTCTTGACCGTCCCGAGCGGGGTGTCCGTGCGTTCTGCGATCTCGACCTGTGTCAGCCCACCGAAGTACGCGAGTTCGATGGCTTCTCGCTGGACGTCCGACAGGACCCCGAGGACTTCACGAACCTTCTGCGCGTCAAGGTTGGCCGACACCTCGGCCCAAACATCTGGTAGCCGCAGCGCAGGCGGCGGCACGGCCTCGCGTTCTGGCAATTCCGTCGTCGGGCGGCGTCGCCGAATGGCATCGATCGCGCGGTGATGGACGATGGACAGCAACCAGGTCTTGACGCTTCCGCGGCCTTCCACATAGCGCGCAGCGTTCCGCCACGCTCCGAGGAAGGCGTCCTGAACGACGTCCTCGGCGAGGGTCGCGTCATTGGTGATGCGGTAGGCGATGGAGTAGGCCATGGTCTTGTAACGCTCGTACAGTTCATCGAGAGCGTGCAGCTCTCCGTCGACGATGCGTCCCAAAACAGCCCTATCCGCGTCATCGGCGACGGTCGCGACACGAAGCGGCAGCGGGCCGGTTGGCTCGCTCATGGGTTAGTTCGCAAAGCAGGCGGATTTGGTTCACTCGTTGTTCGATATCTCGCGTCCACGAAAGACACGATCGCGGACGCGATCGACTCGACGTCTCGGGTCGCATCCACCACCAGGAAGCGTTCGGGCTCGCTGGCCGCGATCGCCAGAAAGCCGGTGCGCACCCGGCGATGGAAGTCGAGGTCGAACTCCGCCTCGAACCGGGTGATGTCGCCCGGCCCCTTGCGCGCCAGCCCGACTTCGACCGGCAGGTCCAGCAGGATCGTCAGGTCCGGCATCAGACCGCCCGTCGCGATGGCGGCCAGATCACGCAGGTCGTCGAGCGCAACACCGGCGCCATAGCCCTGGTAGGCGAGCGTCGAATCCGCGAACCGTCCACTGATCACGGTCGTGCCTGACGCCAGCGCCGGTCGGATGACCTCCTCGACGAGCTGACGGCGAGCCGCATTGAACAGCAGCGCGTCTGACACCGGATCCGTCGCTGCCGCCGCTGAATCGGTTGTGGCCAGGAGCACGTCGCGGATACGCTCGCCCAACCACGTTCCGCCCGGTTCGCGGGTCAGCTCGACGGGCACATTCCGGGCCACCAGGTGATCGCGCAGGAGCTCGACCTGCGTCGTCTTGCCGCCGCCCTCGGGTCCCTCGATCGTGATGAACAGGCCGCGAACGGCACCAGAACCGGCAGACGACATCCGCAGGAGTGTAGCCGACGGTCCACGCGGACCCGGTTCGGCACGACCCGGTTCGGCACGACCCGGTTCGGCCAGTCATCCGCCCGTTCACGCATGGCGTACCCTCCCTGCAATGGGACGCCGGTACTGCACATCGTCTGGACGTCCGGCCGCGGCCGTCGTGCTCGCCGTTGCCACCGTACTGCTGCTGCCCGCGCTTGTTGCCGCGCACCCGCTCGGCAACTTCACGATCAACCACTACGCCGAGGTTCGGGTCGAGCCGACGCGGGTTCTGCTCGATATCGTCATCGACCAGGCCGAGATCCCCGCTTTCCAGGCACGCCAGACGTTCGATATCGACGGCGATGGATCGGTCTCGGACGAGGAGACGGAGGCTGGCCGTGCGGCGGCATGCACCGACCTCGCGGGTCTGATCCAGGTAAGCGTGGATGGTGGCACCCCGCTCCCACTGCGCACGATCGAGGCCGGTCTATCGTTCCCGCCCGGCGCGGGTGGCCTCTCGACACTGCGGGTCGTGTGTGGCCTCGAGGCGATCCTGCCCGATCCCCTTGGCAGCGAGCCGACCCGCATCTCTTTCAGCGACATCTCGTTTCCGGAGCGGATCGGATGGCGCGAGATCGTGGCGCGCGGCTCGGGAGTCGAGCTGTCGGCGGTGGATGGCGCGATCAGGAGCGAGGGGGTGTCGGCGCGCCTGACCGTCTACCCCGAGGGTCTGATCGCGGCCCCGCTCCGAGATGGCCCGCTCACGGTGGATGCGGTGGCCGGTGGCGAAACGCTCGCGCCGCTCGAGATCCCCGACGCCGCGCCGTTGGCGGGGACGGCACCATCGACTGAGCCGAGCCCGGTCGCGACCGGCTCGAGTCCTCCGACGGCATCTGCCGCGCCGGTGCCCTCGGCCCCGACCGGCGCCGTTCCGGGTGGTGTCGGTGGCGGCGAGCTGCCGGCGATCTTTCGAGCCGACCTGACCCCGCTGGTCCTGCTGGTCTCCCTGGTCACCGCCGCGGGTCTCGGCGCCGGACACGCGCTGACGCCGGGCCACGGCAAGACGCTCATGGCCGCGTACCTCGTCGGGACGCGCGGGACGGCGCGGCACGCCCTCGCCCTCGGGTTGTCCGTGAGCCTTTCGCACACGGTCGGGATCCTCGTGCTGGCGGGGCTCGTGGTGGGTGCCTCGGACGTGCTGCCGCCGGACGTCGTCGTGCGCTGGGCTCCAGTCGTGGCGGCGATCTCGATCGTGGCCATCGGTGCCTGGATGCTGCGCGGCGAAGTCCGTAGGCGTCGCGGCACCACGGTGGGCCACGACCACGCGGCCGGGCACGACCACGCGCACGCTCAGGCGGCCGAGCACGAGCACGACCACGCGGCTGGGCACGACCACGCGCAGTCGGGCGAGGGCGAGCACGACCACGCAGCCGACCACGACCACGACCACGCAGCCGACCACGACCACGACCACGACCACGACCACGATCACGCGGCTGGGCACGACCACGCGCAGTCGAGCGAGGGCGAGCACGCAGCCGACCACGACCACGACCACGCGGCTGGGCACGACCACGCGGGCAGCCCCGTTTCCGCCGCTCCGAGCGAGCACAGCCACGGCGGAGTCCGCCATAGCCATCTGCCTGCGGCCGGCTCAGCCATCACCTGGCGCAGCCTGTTCGTTCTGGGCCTGGCCGGTGGCCTGATCCCCTCGACGAGCGCCCTGCTGATCCTGCTCGGGTCGATCGCCGCCGGGCGGCCCGCGTTCGGGTTCGTTCTGGTC
>JANOIS010000021.1:0-5925 GCA_031407755.1 Chloroflexota bacterium
GGGATATCGAAGTCAGGCGCCATGTGGACCTTCCCCTTCCACAGCCCGGGAACGCGAGGTTTGGTTCGAACGTGGAGCGCGACCAGTCGCGCGACGGGTCGACCGGCGCGAGCGATGACCACCTCTTCGCCGGCCTCGACCTGCTCGACCAGCCGGGACAGGTGGGTCTTCGCCTCGTGGATGTTCACGGTCCGGTCCGTCATGCGCCGGACAGTACCTGGTTAGTCCGACTTGGTCAACACAATGTACCTCGCCACACAATGTACGGCGGCCAAATTCTTGTCTGGCTCAGAGTGGTCCCCAGTCCTATGCCCCGCAAGTGGGCCCTCGTGACCTACTCGATTATCGGTATCATGATCCTTGGTTTCGCCGCCTATCTTCTGGCTGGACTTCTGTTGCGTGGATAAGCTCGGGATCGTCCTGCCGAATACCTTCGGTCTGTAATAGTTCGGCTCGCATCCGGCGTTCGGCGATCGTAGCCGCACGGTCGGTGTCGCCGAGGGCGTCGAGGGCCGCCGCCCGAGCCGCGTCCAAGAGGCACGCCGCCTTCTCGGCCGCGTGATCACGGGCCGCGGCCCGGAGCTGGCGCAGGTCGGTCGCCTGTCGGCGTGACGATGAGCCCCGGCGCTGGCGCACTCCGTCGACCCTGGCGGTCGTCGGGCCGACGACACCGCCCAGCAACGGCGTGCGGGGCTATCACCCGCTCCTCGCCGTGGCGGCCGGGACGGGCGACGTCCTGATGGCCAGGCTGCGGGGCGGCAACGCCAACTCCGGCCGGAGCGCCGGCCACTTTCTGCGCGAGACGATCGGCCGCGTCCACTCAGTTCGTCCCAGCCGGGGCCACGGGTCAGCTGACGGTCCGCGCCGACAGCGGCTTCCATGCCCACGGCGTCGTGAAGGTCTGCCGGGCGATGAAGGTCCGCTTCTCGATCACGATCCGCCAGCACGCCTCGATCCGCCGCCTGATTGGCGCGTGGCGGCCGAAAAGTCGCCGGGACGACCCAATTGTCACCTCACAGAGTCTGAACCATTCGCAATCGCGCTTGGCATCCTACCTAGCCTCGGCGGTCAGGAAGTGGACAGGACTGAGCGGCAGCATCTGCCGGTGTCCCCCAAAGTCCGAACTATCTCGAGCGAGTTCAAGTCGAGTCCGGGTGGACCGGCTCGGGCCGTGTTTCACGAAGCCGTCGCACCATATGCCAACGCCCGGGCCGTCGCATTGAGCCAATGATGCCCCGTGCCAGGGAGTGGAAGGGTGATCTTCACAAGGTCACTCGGGACCACGCCCGACGACCCGTCAAGAAGTGACCGACGGACGATCAGTCGACACGTCAGGCAGGGACGCATCAGTTGCAGTTGAATGTGCCGGAGAACTTGATCCCGGATTCGTACGTCAGCCCTTCGAACGTCCCCCCGCTGAGCCGCGTATCGGAGTCGAGCGTGACCGTCGTGGTGTCGCGGTCGGACGCGAATCCGGTGCCCTCGACATTGAACTTCATGGCGGCGCCGGGATAGCGTTCGTCGACGATGATTTCGAGGTAGCCGGGACTGGTCGCAGTCCTCTTCAACATGAACGTGCCGATTCTCACCGTGAACGTCCCTGCCGGGCCCTGACACCAGCCGCTAGTCAGGTTGTACGTCTTCTCGCCAACGGTGAGATCGGCCGTGGCCGGGCCGCAGAAGGTGCGGGCTGGAACGCCGTCGATCTCGACCCCGCCTTCGACACACGCAGGAGCCGTGGTCGCGTCTGGCGTCGCGTCTGGCGCCTGGGTGACCGCGACGGATGCACCCGGAGCGACGCTGCCCACGGAGGCGGGAACTGTCCCTGCGCCACAGGCTCCGACGAGGACGGCAAGCAGGGCAAGGGCTGCGATGGTTCGGCGCATGAGATCCACTCTCCTATTGACAGTCCCGATACAAGTACGGATAGTTGGTGCGAGGCCGGTAATAGCCCCTGAACAGGGACTGCGACCCGGCTCTTCTCTTGCACGAGCTAGAGGCCCGTGGGCCTGGCGGGTGGTCGTAGTAGCGATCCGGCGCATAGTGTAGAGGCCGTAGTGGGTCTCCCCGCCGACGGCGAAGTCCTGCGTGCGAGCGCCGGCCAGATGCTCGAGACGCGTGATGGCCATGTGCGCGAGCATCTCAGACCACCGAAGCCGAGGCTGGGCCTACTCGTGCAGGTTCGGCGTTCAGGGCGAGGAGGCGCTCGAGGATGTCGGTATCGGCGAGGTCGATGGGCCAGCCGTAGGCGGCGAAGGCAGCGGCATCGAGGGTGGCGTGGGCGTGGGCGAGCCAGGTGGGGCGCTGGTTGTAGAGGTTGGTGAGGGTGTGCTTCTCCAGGTCGGCGGGGTCGAGGCCGGGCGGGTTGAGCCAGCCGTCGCGGAGCTCGACGACGCGGCGGGCGGCCTCCCCGACCCGATTTGGTGCGGTCGTCACGTGGCCCGTGCCGTGGGCAGCTTCGTCGGGCCGATCGTGAAAGTGACCCCGAGAACGTCCGAGAGCCGCTGGAGGGTGTCGAGGCTGACGGCGTGACGGCCACTTTCGATACGGGACACCGCGGTGTTCGTCGTGCCGAGTTTGTCGGCGAGTTGCTGCTGGGTCCAACCCCTGGCGCCGCGTCCGTGGATCACGACCCGGGCGATCGCGCGGTACGGGACCAGCTGGTCGTGTTGCTCGCGGTACGCGGCGCTCCGGCGATATCGTCGAGCGGCTGCCTCGGCGCTCGTCCCACCGATCGGACCGATCGGGGAAGCCTTCCTCTCGGTGGCCATGCTGCCCTCCCTTGCGAACTCGTAACTTAGCAGATGTGCTAAGTCTGTCAACGGCCTCCACAGATTTCACGGAGCGTCGTGACCGATCGCTCGGGGGTCGCTCCGTGGGTTCGCGTTCATCCGCTGCTGGAAGTCTCTCCACCGGTCGAGAGCCGTCTCTGCATCCCGCTCCGGTATCTCACGAGTCCGCTTCTCGAACGCATGCAGCAGGACAAAGAAGCGGCCGGACCGGCGGAACAGGATGCGGTAGGCGGCGCGACCGCAGGAGGCTCGCAGTTCGCGGATGCCACGATATCGGTCACCCTTGATGGCGGACGAATACGGGAATGGAAGTTCAGGGTTGGCATCGGAGAGTCCATCGAGCAGGCTGATGCACCAGTCGATCTCGTCCTGGCAGTTTGGGTCGAGGGTGTCGATGAATGTCTTGACGGGCTCTCGCCCATTCGAATCTCGGAAGTAGACGGCCTTGTAGGTCACCGCGCCCTCGGATCGACCGCACCATGGAGGTCGGTTGCGGGCGAATGTACGCGGCCGGCCTTACTCCGCCATTGCTTGCGCTCGGTGTCGCGGCGCTCGTACTACCGCCGGCCGCCATCGGGCACACCCAGCCCCGGGGCTTGTCGCAGGGTTGCGATCAGTAGCGATACAGGGACGCGACGAAGGGCGTTCGGTTGAACATCAGCAGCGCGATCGGCAAGCCGATGATGGTGAGCTGGATCGACCAGGCCACCCCCATCCAGAGAGCCGACAACCACCAGCCGATGAGGATGAACCACAGGCCGCGGATGGGCCATGAGACCTGCGGCCGTTCTCGCTCGGACACGATCGTGCGTCCCTCTGCGTCTTGCCCCAACTCCCAGGACCGGGTGCGCGGCCGCAGCGTCAGGACCGCGGGCAGTCGGTTGATGAGCCAGATGCCCAGCGGGATCCCGATGATCGTCACCAGCGCGAACCAGGCGATGGTCACCACGATCCCCGACGCCCACCAGCCGATGAACAGCCACCAGCCGAAGCGCACCAGGAGACCAGGGCCGCGTTGGTACGGAGTGGCCGTCGTCATGGCTTCGCGCCATGCGCGCTGGCTGGCACTGTCGGCTGGTTAGAAGGGCTCATAGCCAACTTACGCGCCCTTCAGCGCCAGTCCGATGCGTCCGTTGCGCGTGATCTCGAAGACCCCGGTGGCTGCGAGCACGGCAACAATTCCTGAAGACTCCCAGCGCTTGATGCCGGCCAGAATCTCGAGCCGGTCCATCTGGCGACGATCGACGAGGTTCAAGAAAGTCCAACGGAACGAGTCGATCGACATCCGACCAATTCGCCCTTTGGATGTCCTGCGGACGATGCCTTGATCATCCACCGTCAGCAACTCGATCTCACCGCGCACCGCGAGAGGAATGGTCGCACCCTCGAGCTTGTGAATTCGGGTCCATACCTCGTCGAACGTCACCGTCTTCACCCTCGTCGTCATATCTCGTTCAGCCATTCGAGGGTCGATTGTGTACGGCCTCGTCACTCATCTCGGTTTGGATGCTCCTTGAACCACGACCACCGCGATCGGGCGGCGCGCCACCATGCTTCGATGTCGGGGGCGCACGTTGGATGGCCGCAAGCCTCGAGGAGATTTCCATGCGGACAGCGACCTGGCTCATTCCGCGTCGAACCCTTCTGCCGATGTTCCAATCTTGCGAGTGTGAGTTCTGCTCGGACTCTGTTGCGCTCAGCGCGAAGCGGCCCGCGAATGTGGTCGAACGCCTCTTGTCGCCGCAAGTGCGACGCTGCAACTTGCGCTTGTTCAGCTCGGATCCGCTCAACCAAGGGACCGTCTTCCGGATGACGTTCGAGGTGGCGATCGAGCTGGTCGTCAGACGCCTGCCTGAGAGCTTTGTGCAGATTGATGTTCCGCCAGTCCATGGGCCAACCATAACCTAGGCTGGTCATGGCCTCCCGTGGGTACTCGGCGCTGCTTGGGTAACGCTGACACTCGAGAAGCCGCCGTCCGAAGCTTACGCATTCTCCGTGTCGCGCTCGAGCGGCTCGAGAAACGTAGCCGCCTTGCCCAAGTTGCAGTCAGAACATGAGGTAACGAGGTTCTCCTCGGCATCAAGTCCTCCTGTCGACTTAGGAATCACGTGATCGACGTGGAGCACCAGCCCGCCAGTTGCCGCGCGACCGCAATACACGCAACGGAACCCGTCCCGTCGCAGAACAAGAAAACGCAGGCGCGCCGGAAGCGGCGATCGACCTCCTTCGTTCGACTGTGTCGTAACGACTTCCTTCAGCTTCGGTTCTGAGGCCCGCTTCTCCTCAAGCCGCCGGCGCGTTTCGGCCTTCGCTTTCGTGGCGGCATCTCGTTCCGCTGCCCACTCAATTCCTGCTTGGATCAAACGGGCAAGTTCCGTATCCGAACATTCGCGGCATGCCAACGGGATGCTCACCATCTCAGTCACGTAATGGTTCCCGACGATCCTTCGGGGATTACTCACGTATCGCGCCTCAGCGAGATCGCGAAGATGGCGTCCCTTCGGCGAATTCCGATCGAAGTAGATCTTTGTGTCTGGCGCCTTTAGGAGAGATCGCATCAATCGATAGAGGGAGGCGACTCGTTGCGCATCGACCGCGGGCACCGGAAGCGGGCGTGCGTCCAGTCGATCTACAGGAACCTCCTTACGGCACATCGAGCAACTGCCGATCATGAGGCCCGGTCTTGGTTCAGGGCGAGTAGGCGCTCGAGGATGTCGGTGTCGGGGAGATCGGCGGGCCAGCCGTAGGCGGTGAGCACGGTGGCGTCGAGGGCGGCGCGGGCGTTGGCGAGCCAGGTGGGGCGCTGGTTGTAGAGGTTGGTGAGGGTCCGCTTCTCGAGGTCGGCGGGGCCGAGGCCGGGTGGGTTGAGCCAGCCGTCGCGGAGTTCGACGAGGCGCCGGGCGGCCTCCCCTACCCTGTCGCGCTGCTCGGGCGTTGGATTGGGGAACGGGAAGGTCTCGAAACAGGTCGTGGGGGTGTAGCGGAAGCCGGACTCGACTTCACGAAGCTGAGTGCCAGTTCCACGGGCCCAGAGTTCGTGAACTCGAGATTGAAGAACACCGAAGGCGAAGTCGTCGTCTCTTGCGATCACCGCAACTGGCACCAATGGGAGGATGGTTGGTTCTAGCCAGAC
>JANOIS010000089.1:0-4095 GCA_031407755.1 Chloroflexota bacterium
ATCCGATCAGAAGGTCGGGCAGCTCCATAGATTCGGGAAGCCCAGGAGCCTCGAGGTCAGGGAAGTCGAGCTGAGGCCGGCGGGCATCGAAGATGGCCACGCTTTGGTGCCACCCGATGTACCTGGTGCCCGCGATCCGCGGCGCCGCGAGATGGATCGTGAGCAATCCGTCACTGGGATTGCCCGAGTGCGCGATGACCCAATTGCTCAAGGTCGGCTGATCCAGCAGTGTCGGCTGGACCGCCATGTTCTCGTTTGCGAGCTCAATCAGGACATCAGAAGGACGATGGATCTCGCCTGGTCCTGTCAGGCGGGCGCCGGTCTTCTTCCAACGAACTCGGAGGTCCGTAGTGCGCAGCTCCGACCCTTGCATCGTCGTCGCGTATCGCATCGGTGAGCCATTCTCATATCTTGCCCTGAGTCGATGGTCGAGGTTGAAGTAGATAGCCAGCCCGTACATGAGGGCGCCCCATCCGTTCTCGGGGCTATAGATTCGGTCTGCGGCGAGACCATAGGCCGCGCTCGTGTCCTGACGGAGCGCGTCGCGAAATGCTCGGTCGAAGGCCTGGGGGAGCGTGGTGTCAGCCATGCGCGACAGGTTAGCATAATCGCGCAACTGGTGCGCCATCGTGAAGTGAACGTGTGTCGATGCCCCGCTTCTCGATGGAGGTCCAGTCGCACGGCGAGTAGGGGCGTTTGGGCGACGCGTATCTGAGTGCTCGCACGAAACCGCGGTCTAACGAGACACTCTGGCATGACTGGGAACCGTTCCCCGACGGGTCTTCGCCTACGATGTCGAGCATGGCTGGGACCAAGAAGCCCACGGCGGACGATGAGCTCGCGCCCCACAATTACGCCGAGCTGAACCGGCACTTCTATGCCGCGGAGCCCCACGACTACTTCGGGCAGCGGCTGACCAACCTGATCCTGACGGCAGGGCGGCACGAGGACCTCGAGCGGCTGATGACCGAGGGCGTCACCTTTCGCGGACTCAAGGTTGGGGGCCACGCTGAAGGATCGACGCCACCTGACATGGATCCTCCGAGCCTGGACGAGCAGGCGAAGAGCGCTGAGCATTTCGTGATCGCCGAGGCCGAGGTCTTGGCTCAGCATGTCGGCGAGACGCTCCTTCGGCTCTACCTCGCCCACGAGTTCGCCGGCGGCAGCCCGCCTCCGCCGTGCCCATGGTTGGAGGTCTCTCGCCTCCGCTCGTTCAGCCAATTCAAAGAGAAGGTGCGCGCTCGCTTCGGTCCCGACAGCGACCCCGGCGACGCCGCCAACCTGGTCGCGCTCGCCCGTGTGTTCCAAGTCACCGACGATCCTGCCAAGTTGAGCAAGACCCCGATCCCAGAAGACCAGTGGCAGAAGAGCTTGGCCAACATCGAGGGATATCTGCGGGCGTTCGCTCGGCAGTTTCTCGATCGGGCCCCGCTGTACAACGCGGCCAAACACGGTCTCGCTTTGCTGCCGAGCGAGATGTCGATGCGCTGGGGAGATGGCGCCGTGGTCCGGGCCGACGGACCGATCATCCAGTACCTCGAGGTTCGAGAGCGAGACGGTCGACCACGCTGGAGCAAGGTCAATCACTGGGTCAAGCCGGACCGCCAGATGGCGATGATCTTTCGTGCATGTCAGCTCATCGAGAAGCTCTGGGAGGTGGCGCGCCTGCGTTACCTGCCAGAAAACCGCCCCAAGCGATTCGAGGTGCGCCTCTTCGGTGGAGCGAGCTGGCAGGACCTCATGATGTCGGACGCGGAGGAAGTAGGTGGCATCGTCATCGAGGACATGGCAATCGAGCTCACCTACTTCATGACCGCTGAGGAGATCGCGGCCGAAGAGGCGAGGGACGCCCAGGAGTAAGCCCGCGACTCGGCGCCGCCCGAGGATCCTGGCTCATCACGGCCCCTCCGAGCGAATGCACGGATCGCCGGCCAGTCGATGCCAGTCGGAAGAGCGGAACCCTTAGCCCGGATCCACCGAAACCGATCGACCGACGGCCTGACCCAGCGCGGCCGAGGCAATCGTGAGGCGCCGACGGCCGTGACCGATGGCTGGGACCGGCTGACCGACGGTCAACGGACTCCCGACGGCGCTGGTTCGGCGTCCTCGATGGACCGCCCCGGGCATCTGGGCAAGCTCCCGCCGGCCCCGCGGCCGCGATCGGGCCGCGATCGGTCAGGTGGGGAGCGGGATCGCCCGGAGCCTCATGAGCGCCGTCGTCCAGCCGATCGCCCAGGGCCAGCGCGCCGGCAGGTGGAGCCTGACCCTCCGGGCCGAGCGGGTCAGCCGACCGGCCAGCCCGAACAGCCGCCGGCGGAGGGTCTTGGTCGTGACGATCCCGACACCGAGACCGAGCCGGGCGGTCCAGCGGGCGAGGTTGTGGGCGAGCACCTGGACCGACAGCCAAGCGCCGTTGGCGGCGAACCTGCCCGACGGCAGGTGGTTGAGGGCCATCCCGTACTTGAGATCGCGGATGGCGTTCTCGATCTCGGCGTGGCGCCGGTGGTCCGCCTTCGAGAGCCAGGGTCTCGCCGTCGCGGTCGGTGATGAAGGCGTGGAAGTCGTGGAGCGCGAACAACGCGAGCTGGGAGCCCGGGGTCGGCTTCACCCGGCGGACGATGAGCCGGACCGGGACCGCGTCCTTCTCGGCCGCGAATGGGGTGTACGTCGTCTCGGCCACGTCGGCCCCACCCTCGAGCCAGTACGGGATCGGCGTCCAGGCGTCCTCGGGGATCGCCTCGATCAGGCGCCGGATCGAGCGGTGCTGGCGGATCGTGATGCTGAAGCGGACACCGAACCTGCGGCAGACGGCCACGACGGCGTGGGCATAGAAGCCCGAGTCGGCGCGCATCGTCAGCTCGCCAGTTGCGCCGGCTCCCCTCACCCGGCCGATCGTCTCGCGCAGGAAGTGGCCGGCGCTCCGGCCGGAGTTGGCGTTGCCGCCCCGGAGCCTCGCCATCAGGATGTCGCCGGTCCCGGCGGCGACCGCGAGGAGCGGGTGATAGCCCCGGACGCCGGTGTGAGTGAAGCGGGTGCCACCCTCCTTGGCCAGGCCGTACGTCTCGCAGATCGTCGAGTCGAGATCGATCGTGAGCGGCGCCGAGCCCGGACCCGCGCCGGCCGCCCAGGCCCGGGCGAGGAGATGCCGGCTGACGGCGTCGAGCTGGCGGACGTGGCCCCAGCGGAAGCTGCGCAGGAACGTGCCCAGGGTCGAGGCGGCCTTGACCCTGAAGCCGAGGACCCGTTCGGTGCCGCCCGAGCGCAGGGCGTCCGCGTCGTCGATGCAGTCGCCGCCCGCGAGGGCCGACAGGACGAGGGTCAGGAGCTTGTCGCCACGGTTCGCATTGCCGGGCCTGGCGCCGAGGTCGAGGTGCTCGTCGACCAGCTCACCGAGGCCGAGATGCTGGGCCAGGGTGGCGGGGAGCAGGAGCCCGGCGTCGGCCACCAGGCGGTCGTCGTCGAAGGCCACATCGAGCCGGTCGAGCCTGTGAGAAGATCGCATCCGTCAGGTGCTCCTCTGGTCTGGGCCGATGTTGTCTCGCAACACCATCATTCCCGTTCAGAAGGGCACCTGTTCTGCTGTCCCGGATCGTGAATCAGGCCGGGCCGCCGGTGGATCCGGGGTTAGTGGAGACCGAAGAGCAGCGCCAGCCCAATCGCGAGGGGAGGGAGGAAGAGCGTCAAGGGCGGTACGTCGCCTGCGATCACGAAACCCCCCAAGACGAGCAGAGCGAACACGCTCGTTCCGGCTCCAACAAGCGACGAGACTGGCCCATCGACCGCGAGGGCGAGGCCGACAGCGATGAGACCAGCTGCTCCGAGGACGACGAAGGCGCCATACAGGCCGCCTGCCCACCGGTCGGCGATCTCGGCCGCCGGGTCAACGATGCCCGTCGCCGCGAACCGGCTGGCAACCGTCGGGACCACCGCCAAGCGATGGACGAGCGACGTGGCCCAGAGCACCGCCGCAACGCTGAAGCTGACGGCCCCGGCGGCCGCCAGCAGGGCGGTCCCCGAGTCGGCAACCTGCGCTGGCACGATGTCGAGCCCGGCGGTCGTGACGACGGTCCCCGCGAGGAGGCAGAGGTTCGCGAA
>JANOIS010000105.1:0-15289 GCA_031407755.1 Chloroflexota bacterium
AACGCCGAGGACCTCGATCTGAATGCCGAATCCCAGCAAAGCCTGGGGGACCATGACCGCTCCCGCGACGGCGAGCAGGCCGTCCACGAGGGCGCCCGAGCGGCCCGGCTCACGTCCGTCCGGGAACCGGCTGACGAGGAATGGTTCGCTCAGGAGGAGGACCAGCAACAGGATCGTCGAGCCGATAAACGTCAGGGCGACGGCCAGCGCCGGCGGCTGTCCCGGCAGCGATTCGAGCGTGACCCCGCCGATGAGAAGGAGGCCGCCAGCGCCGAGGAGCAGGCCGATCGTCAGACAGATCCGGCCGACGACCTGGCCGGGCCGCCGATCCTCGATCAGGGCTCCGATGGTCGTGTACGGGATCAGGATCATGCCGAGGATCCCAAGCCCGAGGAAGGCCTCAGGATCCCGGCCGTCGGCCACCTGCGAGACGGTCGCAACGGTCGCAACGATCACGACGGCCGTCGCCACAAATGGCAGCGCGACCAGGACCCGTTGTCGTCGCGCGGATCGAAGGCTTGGGTCCTTTGCGCTCATTGCGCCCCCCGGAGCCAAAGGTGGACGTGGGTCGGCTTCACGCTTGCATCGACGACATCGAGGATGTCCTGCCGAAGGCGGGCCACGTCGACCTCATCGCGGAGTCGCCCGGCCAAGCCCGCGACCGTTTGTTCGGCGTCGTAGCGGGCTCGATTGAAGCGCCGATCGACGACCCGCTGGACGTGGATCCGGAGCGGGTTGAACAGGGCTGCGACGAGCAGCGTCGAGCCGGCGACGACGAACGGGTCGCTGCGCATCGCAGCATTGAGCACCCCCTGGAGGAGCAGGTTCACGGACCAGAACACGCCGAACAGCACGGCGCTCACGAGGCCGTAGCCGATCGTCCGGCTGATGATCCGATCGATGTCATACAGGTGGTAACGGGTGATCGCGATGCCCACGGCGATCGGGGGAAGGATCGTGGACAAGATCCACAGCTGCCAGAGCCAATCGAATCGATCCCCGAACGCAACCAGGGCGACGACCAGTGATGCGCTGACCGACCCAGACGCCAGCACCCAACGGATCTGCGTCCGACGCACGCCGTCAGCGTGACGGTAGCGCATGAGCAGGTCGACAAGCGCCGACGCATACGCCATGAGGAGAAACACGAACCCCAATACGGACTCGTCGAACACGGTCGGATCCAGCAGTGCGGCCAACTGGATGATCACGAGGACCGGAACGAGCGCCTGGGCGATCCTCCCGAGCCGTGAGGTCGCCCGTCCGTCCGGGAACCAGACGACGAGCAGGACGGCCCCCAACACGATCGCCAGAAAACCCACGGTGTCCGCGAGGGCGAAGATCGACTCAGGGATGGCCCCCGATCGGATCCCCTCTGGAACGAGGGCACCGATGATGACCGGTCCGCCATGGCTCAGTGCCTGGATGATGCCCATCGCCATCATGAGTCGCCCGATTCGGTGGCCCGGCCGCTGCACGAGGATCACCGACCCGACCAGGGTGAAGCCCAGGCTCCCGCCGACCACGTATACCAGCCGGGCCAGGACATCCCTCGGCTCGAAGTCTCCCGCGTAGGAGAGGGTCAGCGCGGTTGCCAGGACTTGGACCGCGACCACGGCCCCGACCGTCAGCACGATGAGTCGATGTCGGGCGACAAATTGCATCTGGTGATCCTCCATCGAGGGCGTCACCGGAACGTTACGGGATGGCCACCACGTTCTGTACCGTTACGCCGATGGCACCTTCCGCGAGCGCGCGTCTCGAGATCCGCCTTCTGGGGCCGCCGGAGATCCTGATCGATGGCCGGCCACTGGCCGTGGATACCCGCAAGGCTGTGGCCATCCTTGCCCTGCTCGCCGCCGATGGCCGACCGTATGCCCGGGATGAGCTCGCGGCCCTGCTCTGGCCGGAGTCGGACGATATGGCCGCCCGCGGGGCGTTGCGGCGGACCCTGTCCACGATGCGCGCGGTCATCGATGACGGTGTCCTGCGTATCGATCGGTCGCGAGTTGACCTGGATCGGGCGAAGGTCTGGATCGACCTGGGGGATATCGAGCGGGCCGCGACGTCGGGCGACCGGCGTGTCCTGACCGCGGCGGCGGATCGGATCCGCGGCCCGTTCATGGCCGGGTTCAACCTTCGCGACAGCCCGGAGTTCGACGATTGGCGGGCGGCGCGGGCGGTCGCGGCAGAGCGCTCCGTGCTGGCCGTGCTTGACCGGCTGGCGATGGCGGCCGAGGCGGATGGTGACCTTGGAGCGGCGATCGGAGCGGCGGGTCGACGCCTGGACCTCGATCCGCTCGACGAATCCGGGCACGTTCGACTGATGGACCTGCTTGCCGCATCGGGCGATCGGGCCGCGGCCCTGCGTCAGTACCGCGCCTGCGTGGCGATCCTGGAGCGCGAGCTTGGGGTGGTGCCGCTGGCTTCGACGACGGCGCGATACGAGGCGATCCGCGATGCGCCGATAGAGGCACCCGTGGAGCCGGTGACCGCGGATCCGATAGCGCCCCGGCCGCTCCGCGTCGATCGCGCTCCGCTCGTCGCTCGAGATCAGTCCGTTGCCATGGTGGTGGACGCCCATGCCGCGACCGCGCATGGCACGGGCCGGGTGGCCGTCATCACCGGCGAGGCGGGCATCGGCAAGACACGTGTCGCCGAGGCCACCACGGACATGCTGCGGGATCGAGGCGCGGTGGTCCTCGCGGCGCGCGCCTACCCGGGCGAGCGGGCCATCGCCTACGCCCCGATCGTCGAGCTGCTGCGCAGTGCGACCGCCCTGCCAGATAGCGCGCAACGGATCGCGTCCCTGGAGCCCGACGTCCGGACCGAGCTCGCGCGTCTGCTGCCGTCGCTCGACCCGCAGCGTACCCGAGTACCCGCCTCCGGCCCAGGCGCCCACGCTCGACTCGTGGCCGCGATCGCCGATGGCCTTGTCGCCTTGACCTACGGTCCGATCACCGGCGTCGTCTGGATCGACGACCTGCAGTGGGCGGATGGCGCCACCCTTGAGGCGCTCGACTACCTCGGTCGGCGGCTGCCCGACCACCCGATCCTGCTCCTGCTTGCCTGGCGCGCCGAAGACCTCGACGACGCAGCCCGTGCCGTGACCGATCGACTTGCGGCGCCGCCCGCCGTGGTGACCGCGCTCGATCGACTGGACCGCGACGCGATCGCCGATCTGATCGCGGCATCCCTGCCGGACCGTCCAGCCGATCCCGCCACGATCGATCGGCTGGTGGCGGCGTCGGAGGGGCTGCCGCTGTACGTGGTCGAGGCGTTGGCGGCCGGCTCGGACGCGCTCGAATCGATGCCGGTCGGCGTGCGGTCCGTGCTGCGCGGTCGGCTGGCGTCGGTCGGCGAGACGGCGGCGCAGGTGCTGACGGCGGCGTCCGTGATCGGTCGCTCGTTCGATCTCGCGACCGTCCGTCATGCCAGTGGCAGGTCCGAGGGTGAGACCGTCGACGCCATCGACGAAGCACTTCGGCGCGGTCTGATCCGGGAACAGGCGGCCGCCTTCGATTTCGCGCATGGTGGTCTGCGCGACCTCGCCTACGAATCGACCAGCCTCACTCGACGGCGTCTGCTGCACCGACGGATCGCGGAGGCGCTCCGTCTCGATCTGCCGGGGAGTGGCCGCGACGACCTCGCTCGACTCGCGCTCATCGCCGCCCACGAACGCGACGGAGGCCGGACGGCTGAGGCCGCGGAGGCGTTCCGTGTGGTCGGGGAGCGAGCTGCGGCCGTGTTCGCAAACCGCGAGGCCATCGATCACGACCAGGCGGCCCTGGCGCTGAGCCATCCGGACGTGGCCGGTCTGCACGCCTCGATCGGTCGATTGCGAACCCGCCTCGGCGACTACGCCGCGGCCCTCGCCTCGTTCGAGGTCGCTGCGTCCGTAGCGGAACCAGCCGTGCTGCCCGACCTGGAGCGCGCCATCGCCCTCGTTCATGTCCGGCGCGGCGACCTGCTGGCGGCGGAACGACACCTTGCGGCTGCGCTGGCCGGGTCCTCGGATGGGGCGTTCCTCGCTCGCGTGCTGGTGGACCTGAGCGCAACGCGCCGCCGGATGGGTGACGGGCAGGGCGCGCTTGCGGCCGCCCGGGACGCGCTGGCCGCGGCCGATGCCGTCGGCGACGTGACGGCCAAGGGGTATGCGCAGCGGATGCTCGGGATCATCGCGCTTGATGCCGGGGATCTTGTCGTTTCTCGCGAGGCCTCGGCCCTGGCCGTGGTCGCCGCTGCCGACGATCCCGATCCGACCGCCTTGATCGCCGCACTGACCAGCCTCGCGATGGCCGAGGCCGCGGCCGGGGCGCTCGACGATGCGCTGGGCCATGCTGCCGAGGCGGTCGTTGCCTGCCGGCGTATCGGCGACCGGCATCTTGAAGCGGCCGTTGAGAACCACGTTGCGGATCTGCTCCACGGGGCGGGTCGCGAGGCTGACTCGCTGGTCCACCTTCGTCGTGCCGTCGAGGCATTCGCCGAGGTCGGCGGCGACCCAGCCGATCCGGACCCGGGCATCTGGATGCTGTCGGCGTCGTGAAAGTCTGCGGTGCGAACCCCTACGGTGCAGCGGCGACCTCGAGCGTCGTCCCGGGCGCGAATACGAGGTCCGGCCAGGTGCCGGTGACACAGATCGGACCGTACGTGGCCGGCTCGAGGGCCACCGATCCACTGATCGGCGCCCCGCTTCCGGCCTCGTCGTTGAGGCTGGCGCCTTGCAGCAACCATTCCGGTGGCTGCGCAAGCCCCTGACTGAGATCGGCCAGCAAGCCCTGCAGTTCTGCCCACGTGTGCGGCGCGCGGACACCCGCGACGAGGACACCGGCAGGCTCGCCTGAGGCGTTCTCGAACGTGGCCGTGGCGACCCCAGGCGCGAGACCCTCCGACGCGACCAGCGTGCAGGTCGTGCCATCCCAGCGTGCCGTCAGCGATCCACTCAGCGCGAACGGGGTCACCCGCGGGCCTCCCCGGCGAAGTGCTTCCAGCAGGGCCGTCTCGACCGCCGGCCGATCCGCGGCGGATGCATAGCGGACCGCGCGCCCGGCCTCATCCAGGGTCAGTCGACCGTCCTCACCCGCCACCATCGTCCCCTCGGACCAGGTCACGAGCTCAGGGTCGCTCAGGGTCAGGGCGGCCAGTTCGTCCCACAGTTCCTGACCCTCGTCGGCCCGCAGGCGAGCGGGGTGACGGACGAGCAGTTCGTACAGGAGGTCCGCGCCGCCGGCGGCATGATCGGTCGCGAGCCGATCGGCGAGATCAGGAGGCACCGGCACGTCACCCGTCGCATCCAGCGGCACGATGCTGATCGGCACGTCCGTGGCGAACACCGCGGCCATCGCCGAGGGATCTGCAAACGCGTTCCATTCCAGGGGATCGGCGCCGGTCAGGTCGTCGACGAACACGTTTCCCGGCGCCTCGACCGTCCCGATCATCGCGTGGATGCCAGCAACCCGATCGGCCAGCGTGGGATCAAGAGCAAAGGCATCCTCGAGGTTCGTGAGCGGACCGAGCGGCACGATCGTCGGGGCGCTCGGGCTGCCGTCGATCGCTTCCGCCAGGAGATCGGCGGCATCACGTGGCACCCCGGCCTCGACCTGTGGCGTGATGTCCAGCCCATACCCACGGTCCGCGTTCACGCGCCATTCGTCGGGAAACGGCCGCGCATCCGGCCCACCGTTCTCGCGACCGCAGCCGAACGGGATGTCCGACGCCCCCATCTCGTCGAGGATGTAGCGAAGCACCAACCGACCGCCCTGGCAATGGATCAGGCCCGTGCCCGCGATGGTGATCGCCCGGACATCCACCGCCGGATCGCGGAGCAGGATCAGGACCGCGGCGATATCGCTGTGATCAAGGTCAGTGTCGATGATGATCGGGACCCTGCTGGTGGGCGGTTCGCCGGTCAGGAGCGCGGGTGAAGGCGAATCGGTGGGGCTGCCGCAGGCGACCATCAGCGCCGCAAGACCGGCCGCCAGGAAGACGTGCGCCCGACCGGAAGTCCTCTTCATGCCCGCATGGTAGGCCGCCCATCGATACGGACTCGTTACGACCGCGCCACCCGCTCCAGCGCTTCGAGCGCGCGGTCCACCTCGCTCGCCGTGTTGTAGTGGACGAGCCCGAGCCGCAGCACGCCACCTGCGTCCGACTTGCCCAGACGCTCGATGAGCCCGGTCGCGTAGAAGTCTCCATCCCACACGTAGATGCCCTCGCGCCCAAGCGCCTCTGCGGCGGCCCGCGGATGGACGCCATCGATCGAAACGGACACAGTCGGGACACGCTCGGTGGCCCGCGCCTGGTCCACGATGCCGTGGATCGTCACGCCCGCGATCGCCCCGAGCCCATCGATCAATCGAGCCACAAGATCCCGCTCATAGTCGACGATGGCGGTCATCCCGGCGACCAGCTCGCGCCGCCGCTCGCTCGCCGTGCCCGCGCCGGGCGCACCCGCGACATCGCCGTACGATCGCCCGACATCGCGCAGGTAGTCGGTCGTCGCGAGCGTCCCGGCGATCGATTCGAACGCGGCCGTGCCCGTCTCGAATCGATCATGTGCGGGGCGCACCTTGAACGCCGGCAGGCGGTCGAGGACCTCGGTCTTGCCATACAGCGCGCCGAGGTGCGGCCCGAACCATTTGTAGGCGCTGCACACCAGAAAGTCGGTGTCCAGCGCGCGGACGTCGATGGGCCCATGCGGCGCGTAGGCGACGGCATCGATGAACGTCAGGGCACCGACCTCATGGGCGCGGGCGACGATCTCCGCGACCGGGTTGATCGTGCCGACAGCGTTGCTGGCGTAGCCCACGGCGACGAGTTTGGTGCTCGCGTTGAGCTTGGATTCGAGGTCTTCGAGGTCCAGGGTGACGTCGTCCGGCCGGATATCGACCTTGCGGACGGTCACGCCGCGGTCGGCGGCCATCGCCTCCCAGGTGCTGACGTTGGCCTCGTGATCCAGGGTCGTGACGACGATCTCGTCACCCGGCTTCAGCGTGGCCCCGATGCTCCGCCCGAGGTGCAGGGTCAGGGTCGACATGTTGTAGCCGAACTTGATCTCGTCCGGGCTCGCGGCGCCCAGGAAGTCCGCCACGGCCGCGTGGGCTTCGTCCGTCATCGCGTCGTTCGCCTCACTGGTGGCGAAGGCGCCGCCGGAGTTGGCGTTGGTGTTGGTGTAGTAATCGCTGACCGCGTCGATCACCCGCTGCGGAACCTGGGTGCCGCCCGGACCATCAAGGAAGGCGGCCGGCCGGCCAGCTTGCTCGCGGCGCAGGGCGGGGAACTCGGCGCGCAGGGCCTCGACATCAAAGGCGGTCGTGGTGGGCATGAGATCCTCCGTGGTGTCGGGGCCGGTCGGGACGGGTCAGGAGGCCGAGCGTACCCGACGCCACGGCACCCGCGGTACTACCAGAACCGGAACTCGAACGAACGAGCGCGGTCCAGCGCAAAAACGACAGCTGCTTGTCGATTCTGCACGAGTCCACGAGGTTTTCGTCAGGATTTCGGTACTGCCAGTACACACTCTCGCTGCGGGGTCATGTGTCGATGATGACTTTGGCAAGCCGTACTCGTCATAGAGCAGGGACCACCTCCGCCCACGGCCAAGGCAGGGCGATCGCAACCAGGAGTGCGTACCCCCCAAGCATCGAAGACGACAGCATCGAGCCGCTACCGGCCTGCGACGCCGTAGCTGGCCACGACTTCGCTGAGGCGCTTGCTCCTGGTGGGCTCGATGACGATCTCGATGTCCGTGAGCGCGAAGTCGAGGCCTTTGAACAGGAGGGGCTCACCGGTCTCGCGAGCGAGCGCGTATGAGAAGCAATCGCCCATGTTCAACCGCGCGGGGTGCCCGCTACCCTTGCCGAACTTTTGGTACGCGGTCCGAGCGATTCGCGCCTGGGATGCTGTGAGCGGCACGATCTGGATTCGCGTCATCTCCAGGAAGGCATCGATCGCTCCCGATGACACGGCGTCAGCCAGGCGGTCGATGACGACGCCGAGCTCGACGTATGTCCCGGCCGAGATGCGCGCGATGGGGGCGGCTGTGATCAATCGAACGTAGACCTCCGCACCCAACTCCTCGCGGATCACGGCAACGATCGCCGATGTATCGACGATCACTTGGGCAGTCCCATCTCGTCATAGAGCAGCTCGTCAAAGTCCTGGTCAAAGTACCCGGCTGGGGCCCGGTGGCGAATTTCCGCAGCGAGTTCCAGGATGCGTTGGACGCGTGCCTCGGTATCGTCGGCCTTGGCGGCGCGAAGTGTGGCGAGCTTCTGCTCCACGGCTTCCGTCACGGCGGCCGTCAACGACACACCCATCTCCGTCGCTAGTTCCTTGGCCAACCGATGGGTCTTCTCGTTCTTGATATTCATGCTCATCGCTCGGCTCGATCCCGATCACGCGACGGATTGGGCGTCAACCCTTTGTCGATCGAGGTCCGATCGGCCGAATCGTCTATCGCGCGAGAACGCTCCAGTTTCTCACGGAGCGCGACCGTCACGGCCGCGGTGATGGAATCGCCCGTCAGTGCTTCCAATTTACGGGCGAGTCTGTCCGTCTTGGGGTTCTTGATCGTGAGTCGCATGGTTTGTTTGTTCAACCCAACCGGTCGCACGGCATCCTCGGTCTCCTGATCAGGAGCGCCGCTCGGGCTCCGAGCGGTAGAAATCTACCATATCGCGGTAGACGTGTCTACTGGCCCCAGAACACGAGTCGCGGCGGCAGGACGGCCCGTCCCAAGACGTCTCCGACCCGGAACGCCCCGTATCCGAGCAGCACGCCTGCCGTGTTCAGGATCAGGTCGTCGATATCGGCCACGCGGTACCAGTAGCCCATGAGCAGCGAGAGGCCCAGTTGGGCGCCCTCGATGGCGACCGCGACCGCCAGACCGGTCATGAGCGTTCGACGCCAGCCGAGCGCGTGCGGACTCCACGCGCCAAGGAACAGCCCGAGCGGCGCAAGGCCGATGACGTTGAGAAGGAGGTATCGAACCTGCTGGAAGCCGAGCCCGTAGCCGATAGCGGCACCGATGGTGTCGAAGGGGATCACGTTGGCCCAGGGAAACGGCCAGGGCCGGTAGAACCCGCCCGGTTCGATCTCCGGCGGTGTCCAGGGCGGGAGCGGGAACGGGAAGAACAGCTGGGCGATGAGGATCACGAGGTACGTCGCCAGCCCGAATCGCAGGATCGCCCGCCACCAGCCGTCGCGTCGTCGCCGACTCACCACGAGGGCGATCAGGACGGCCACCGGCAAGGCCAGGATCACAAATCCACCCCAAGGCATCGATGAACCGGACATCACGACCGGGATGGTGGCACATGCCCGGCGCCATGGGCGAGAAGGACTAAGTCAGTGTTCCGTCGTGCCCGTAAAGCTCCAGCCATCGATGCGGATCGCTGGCACGACGGCCCCGCCCAGGAAGCCCTTGAGCGTCTTGCGCTCGCGCGCGACCGCGACGACGCCCCCGACCGCATCGAGGTAGCTCTGGGTAAACCGCAAGTTCTTGACCGGCCCCACCACGCGGCCCCCTTCCACGAGGAACGTGCCGTCGCGGGTCATGCCCGTGATGACGGCAAGCTTGGGATGGACCGGGTTCGTGTAGTGGAACCGGGTCACGAGAAGCCCGCGATCCAGACCGCCGATGAGCTCCTCGCGTGACGAAGATCCGGCAGCCATCAGCTGGTTGAGCGGGAACGGGCCGTACGAGTTGGGGGCCGGCAGCCCGTGGCCCGTTGACGTGACGCCGTCGCGGGCCGCCGTCTGGGCATCGTGCACCACGCCCCGACACACGCCCGCCTCCAGCAGCGGGACGCGCTGCTTGGCCACGCCTTCGTAGTCGAACGCCATCGGCAGGCCGGCCGGGTCGCGCCCGTCATCGACGATCGATACGAGGTCCGAGCCGATCCGTCGGCCGACTTCGAAGAACGAGCGCCCCTCCTGCACCGCGAGTGCCGAGAAGCCGAGGTAGCCGAGCATATCCAACAGATCGACGACGGCGTACTCCTCGAGGACGACCGGGTAGTCGCCGGCATCGATGGCGACCGCGTTGGCCGTCGCGCCCGCCTTGGCAGCAGATTCACGACCGATCGCCGCGGCATCGATGGCGGTTGCGTCGACCGACGCCTGCTCGGCGTAGCCGCTGCCGCCACCCGGGCCCATCGACACGGTCAGCAGCTGCGCGACGGTTCGTGTGCCGCCGGCACGGATGCCCTTCGAACTGGCGACGGCGATCGACTCCGTCCCGGTCGAGAATGAGCCGAAGGCGGTCACGCCGACCGCGTCTGCCGCGGCGATCACGGCCCGCACGCCCTCGGCCCGCAACTCCGGGGAGGCGGAGGCCGTGGCCGGAGCGTAGGCTGCGGCGACGTCCTCGATCGGGGTGGGCTCCGGGAGACCGGCCCAGTCGTCCAGTTCCTCCACGACCCGCGCGATCGCGGCGGCATTGGCAGCGAGTCGTTTGAGGCCTTCGTCGTCCGTGCGCCCGGAGGATGCGACACCGACGCGCTTCCCGACCACGAAGCGCAGGTTCACCGTGACGTTGGTCTCGGCCACGTTCTGGTGGATCTGGCTATTGGCGAAGCGGGTCAGCGCGGCGTCTTCCGCGATGACCAGGGCTTCGGCCTCCGTGGCGCCCTCGCGTTCGGCGTGAGCGAGGACCCGCTCAGCGAGGGCCAACGCGTCGTGAGCTCGCTCGTCGTTCATCGCGTGCCCACCCCGACCTGCACGTTCCGAAACCGAGCGCCCGGCACGGCGTGACCCACATGTCCGGTCTGGCCGGGCTCGCCCTTGCCGCAATTCGGCGTCCCGAGCATCACGTAGCTGCGCTCGTCGCCGACCGCATCGCACGATCGCCAGAACTCGTAGGTGATGCCGGTGTACGTCGGGTTCCTGAACAGCCGACCCTTCTTGCCACCCTTGATCTCGTAGGCGACTTCCGTCGTGAACTGGAAATTCAGACGTCGATCATCGATGGACCATGAACGATTGGAGGCGAGATACAGGCCGTCGTCGGTGTCCGCGACGATCTCGTCGAGGCTCATGCCGGGCTGCGGGAGCAGGTTGATGTTGGTCATCCGGATCAGCGGGATGCGATTCCAGCCGTCCGCGCGCATCGCCCCGCCACTCTGGCGCCCGATCCGCGGCGCCGTCTCGCGCGAGCTCAGGTAGCCCACGAAGATGCCGTTCTGAACAAGCGGCACCGCCTGGGCGGCAACGCCCTCATCGTCCCAGCCGAACGTGCCCATCCCGCCGGGCGCCGTCGCGTCGGCGACGATATCGATGAGGTCCGAGCCGTAGCGGAACCCGTCATCGAGCTTGTCCGTTGTCAGGAAACTCGTTCCGGCGTAACTCGCCTCCGTTCCGAACACCCGATCCAGCTCCGTCGGGTGGCCGCACGACTCGTGAAGTTGCAGATAGAGCTGCGACGGGTCCAGGACCACGGTGAATCGGCCATGCGGGCACAGCGGCGCGGTCAGCAGCTCGACCGCCTCATCGGCCAACGGCTCGGCGTGGTCGGTCAGGCGGAGACCCCGGATGTATTCGTATCCGGCCGCGTTCCAGCCGCCGCCGGAATCCGGGTACGAGCGTCGCTGGTGCTCGTCGCCATCGACCGCGTTGGCCTCCACGGACGAACCGACATGGGTGATCGTCTGTTCGGTGTACGAGCCATCCGTGGCGGCGAAGGTCTTCCACTCGCGCTGGGCCGCGTACATCGATTCCGTGAAGGCGATGCCCTTGACCCGGGTGGCGGCCTCGTCGGCGGCCAGGAGATCGGCGATCTTGCGCTCCAGTGGGACCGCGAACGGGTCCTCGGCCATCGGTGTTTCGTAGGTGCCATGCGCCGGTGGTCGGTCGTCGAGGTCCACCGGCTCGCGCAGCGCGGTCGCGCTGGCCCGGGCGATGCGCACGGCCTCGGCAGCGACCCGATCCGCCTCGTCGAGGCCCAGGATGTGGCTGCTGGCGAAGCCCCACGCCCCATCGACGAGGACGCGCACGCCAAACCCTTCGCTCTCGCCGGACGCCACGCCTTCCACACGACCGGTCTTGATCGCGATCGATTCATCGAGCCGGCGCACCACGCGGACATCCGCGTACCCCGCACCGAGCGTGGTGGCCGTGTCGAGTGCGCGGTCCGTGACGTCTCGCATGCGGCCGAGAATCTAGCAGAGGCAATCCGCCGGCGCGCCCCTTGCGTACACCGGACAGGGCAATAGCGGGCCGACCGGAAACGTGCCCAGAATCGCCTTCGTACCCAAGGAGGACACAGTGCGCAAGTTCACGAGAGTCGCCGCGATCAGCGGTGGGCTGCTCATCATGGCGACTTCCATCGCCCCCGTATTCGGTGCGTCGCACCGCGAAGCCCCGTTGATCGCGAAGGACGCGGCCGCTGACCATACGGACGTCTTCGCGTGGGTCGACGGAAACTCGCCGACCAAGGTGAATCTGGCGGTCAACGTCAGTCCCATGCAGGATCCGGCCGGAGGCCCGAACTTCTGGCAGTTCGATCCCAAGGTTCGCTACGAGATCAAGATCGACAACGATCGGGACGCCAGGGCGGACATCACGTACCGCTTCACCTTCAAGACGATCATCCGGAACCCGAACACGTTCCTGTACAACACGGGACAGGTCACCGGGCCCAACGACGCGGATCTCAATGTCCGCCAGACCTACACCCTGACTCGCATTTACGAGAACGGCACGACCCGAGTGCTCGGCACCAACCTGCCGGTCGCACCGACCAATGTCGGACCCCGTTCCAACCCGGCCTACGCGACGACCGCAGCCCGCTCGACCAAGTCGCTCAGCAGCGGTATCAAGGCCTTTGCCGGTCAGCGTGACGACCCGTTCTTCGTCGATCTCGGATCGATCTTCGACCTCGGTGGTCTGCGCCCGTTTAACGGGGCGCACCTCATCCCGCTCGCGGCGGAAGCCGGTGTCGATGACCTCCAGGCCAACAATGTCCTGACCCTCGCCCTCCAGGTCCCGATCAAGCACCTGACCAGGGGCGGCCGGATCTACGCCGCGACCAGCGCACGTGCCACGATCGGCGTGTGGGCGGCCAACTTCCGCCAGCAGAACTCGACGCTGCTGACCAGCGGCGGCGTCCGGACCTCCGGACGATGGATCCAGGTCTCCCGCATGGCCAACCCCCTCATCAATGAGGTGGTCATCCCGATCGGGCGCAAGGATTACTGGAACCGCCGGGCTCCGCACGGCGACTCCATCTTCGAGAAGTACTACCTGAAGCCGGAACTTGCCGGCCTGATCAACTTCCTGTACCCGCCGACGACAGACATCGACGAGACGGGCCGAGCGGATCTTTCGCTCATCCTGCTCAACGGTCTTCCGGCCTCAGGGCCATTTGCCGGCAACAGCACCGGATCGGTCAAGGCCGACATGCTGCGCCTCAACACGGGCATCCCTGCCTGCACGGCGGATTCGGCTGAGGACAACGTTGGTTCGTGCCGGCGGCTCGGCGCGTTCGATGGTGGGGCCGATCTGGCCGCATGGCCGAACGGGCGCCGCCCAAGCGACGACGTCACTGACATGGCCATCCGCGCCGTTGCCCAGGGCTACGGCGCGACGCTCGACGCGCTGTATGGCGTCGGGAACAAGCCGACGAACAATGCTCTGGGCGATGGTGTCAACACCAACGACCAGGACTTCCTGTCGGTCTTCCCCTACATCTCGGCCCCCAACCAGGGCTACCGCCACGATCACCACGAACCCATGTAGTTCGTCCTGAGGGACGAGATCGGCCCGGGACACCATCCGGTTGGTGTCCCGGGCCTTTGCATGTCTGGCTTGTGGATCAGTGCCGGACGGGCCGGGCTGCTGCACCCGTGATCGGTCCCGGAGTTCCGTCAGCTAGACGTCTTGAGGACGTCTTTCCGCTGCCGTTGAGCTGCTCAAGGGGCCGGCGCAGGCGGCTGTCGGCCATCGGTCGAGGGTCGACGAGCTGGGCGAGGGCCGGGTCGAATGAGCCGGGCGTAGGCCCGCGTGAAGAAGAGGGCGGTTCGAAAACCAAGGTCGGTGACTCGATAACGGTGGCTCTTGGGGAGCCGCTCGATGAGCCCGTGGAGGGGGAGCCGACGGAGTTCGTAGCTCAGCCGGCCCTGGCGGAAGTCGTCCGGGCTGAGCCCGAGGAGCGGCGCGAGGTGGGTTCGCAGGTCGCGGGCGGCGAAACCGGCAGGCTGGAGCCGGAAGATGACGAGCGCGGAGAGGAGCGTCTGGGTCCGCTGATCGGCGAACCGCACCGCTTGACGGTCCTATCTGCGGCCGTGGCCTGCCCGCACGCCGGAGCCTACGCCTCTCCGCTCACAACGTGAACACGTCTCGTCGGTCTGAGGCGGAGCCTCGTTAGGTGTGATTCCCGGACACGTTGTCGACAGATGGGCGTCGCGTCGGGCTGCTGAACCGTGATCCCTCCTGGATTTCCGTCAGCGATGACCTACCGTCGTATTCGGCGACGACGTCGGCCACGACCGATGCGTCCATCCTCGGGCTGGCCGACGAGACTCCGCCGGAGCTCACGCGCCGACCGATCCCGCCAGATGGCGCCAGCCAGCATCACTCGGCGCGCTATGGGCCCTTCGGGCGTCCTCGGAGCGGCCACGTATCCGCCTGATCGTGCGTGCGCGTGTCGTCGTTCCGGGTGCGCGCCGGCTCCAGGAGCACGGGCAGCCCGCCTAACGTTCTGTGGGACGACATCTGGCGGACTCGGGGTGGTGGTGGTGGCGGGCGCGGGCGCCATTCCCGGCGGGCGGCGGGCCCGGGCGGCGGGCGGGGCGGCGACTAACGGCCGATCCAGGCGTCGGCGGCGCCGCGCTTGTGCGTGAGGTGCTCGGCCAGCGATCGTCTGCGCCTACCACGACCCCTGGTCGTAGCTGACCGGATCGGGGCATACGCGGGACGTCGTCAACAACGTCCTCAGGAATCACCGCTAGAGGGTGGGTGCGCCGGCCAGTGCCTGGATCGTGAGATAGATCCCGAAGCCGAACACGAGCGCGGCTGCGGCCAGCGGCACGGTGTCGCGCAGACGCCCCAGGCTACCGCCAGCCGGCAGCCGATCGAGTCGGCCACGGGCCACGACGAGCGCGAGGCCGATGCCGCCCATGACGGCCGCCATCCCGAGTCCGAAGGCCATGACCAGAACGAACCCGAACGCGGGCCGCCCGGCGGCGATCGACCCGAGCAGGATCAGCAGGGCGCTCGTCGAGGGGATCAGGCCACCGGCCAGGCCCAGAACGAACAGGCTGCGCCAGGTGATGGCTGAGCCGGCCGCAGG
>JANOIS010000137.1:0-5227 GCA_031407755.1 Chloroflexota bacterium
CCCGCACGGCCGGTCGAGACCTGCCCCAGGCGTGATTATCAGTCGGTGGCGAGGTCCGCGAGGAACCGCCGGATGACCTTCGCCAGCCTCGGGCCTGCCTCGGCTCCGGCAGCGAGGACCTCCTCATGGGTCAGCGGCTGACCGGAGTAGCCGGCGCCGGCATTGGTCACGAGCGACACGCCACACACCTCGAGACCGACCCAGCGCGCCGCGATGCACTCGAGCACGGTCGACATCCCGACCGCGTGACCACCCATTGCGGCCAGCATCCGGACCTCGGCCGGGGTCTCGTAGCTCGGGCCGGTAAGGCCGATGTACACGCCCTCCACGAGCGGCACGTCCTCGGCCAGGCCGGCGGCGTGGAGGCGGCCACGGAGTCGCGGACTCCAGGCGTCGGTCATGTCGTGGAAGCGGGGGCCCAGCTCGTCTGCGTTCCGGCCGTGCAACGGGTTTTGCCCGGTCAAGTTGATGTGATCGGTCATGACCACCAGTGTCCCGGGCCCGAACGAGGGGTCCAGGCCACCGGCCGCGTTGGTCAGGACGACGGTCGTCGCGCCCAGGGCGTGGAACAGCAGGACGGGCTGGATCACCAGACCCGGATCGATGCCCTCGTAGAGGTGGAAGCGGCCCTGGAGCATGACGACCGGCCGGCCACCCAGGCGACCGAGCAGGAGCCGGCCGACGTGGCCAGGTGCGGTCGCTGCGGGCCAGCCGGGCAGGTCTGCGAACGGGATCGTGACCGCGTCTTCCAGGTCGTCGGCCAGGCCGCCGAGGCCGGAGCCCAGCACGATTCCCACCTCCGGCACGAGGTCGGTCCACTCGCGGACGGCCGTGACGAGGGCGTTGATCAGGGCGGGCTGGTCCACCGGCGGGATGGGACGAGCCGGGTCCAGGCGGCGCCCGACGCCGGCGGAAAGGGGCAGATCGCTCATCGCTGGGGCCTCCACAACGCGTCCAGGTGACGGACGGTGAAAGCCCGCAGGCTTCGAACGCCCGACGGAAGTATCGACACCGGGATGCCGATCACGTCCCGCCGGGCGGAAGCCACGCGGTCCGAGCCGTGGTGAGACGGCGCGAACATGCGGGCAACGAAGCGCCCGAAGCGACCGGCGGAGCACGAAGGCCCTTGATGTGATCTCGGTTCCTGCGGGCTGTCGGCCCCTTCGGGCAAGACCTACGATAGGTAATGAGGCCGCCACGAGTCAACGCGGTTATCCACGAGATTCACGGTGATCAAGGCCGAACTATCCACGAAATCGCGGCAGCTGTGGATAACCCTGTGGATGAGGGCCGGTCAGCCGCCCATCGCGAACATCTCGATCCGGGGCAGGTCGCTGGTGGACGCCGAGCGCAGCTCCGAGTAGCGGTCATCACGGGCACGCCACGTGTCGGCCAGGAACGCCAGGAGCTCCTCATCCGTGGAGCCGTCGCGCAAGACGGCGCGAACGTCGCGACCGGTGACCGCGAACAGGCACGTGTACAGCTGCCCGTCGGCCGCCAGCCGAGCCCGCGTGCAGTCACGACAGAACGGGCGGGTCACCGATGATATGACCCCGAATTCTCCAGGACCATCCAGGTAGCGCCAGCGACCGGCGACCTCGCCGCGGTACTCGCCATCGGCCGGTTCGGCCGGCCAGACAGCGGTCACTAGATCGATCAGCTCCGCCGCCGGCACGACCTCGTCGAGCCGCCAGCCGTTGGAATGACCCACGTCCATGTATTCGATGAACCGCAGGGTCACGCCGGTCTCGCGCGCCCAGCGCGCCATCGGCAGGATCGAGGTCTCGTTGATCCCGCGCCGCACGACCATGTTGACCTTGACCGGCGTCAGGCCCGCGGCCAGCGCCGCATCCACGCCATCGAGCACCTTCGCCACGGGAAAATCGACCCCGTTCATGGCACCGAACACGTCGTCGTCGAGCGAGTCCAGGCTGACCGTGACCCGGCCAAGACCGGCATCGGCGAGAGGCTGCGCCAGGGCTCGCAGGGCCGACCCATTGGTCGTCATGGTCAGGTCGATGGCGCGCCCGTCCGGCGTCCGCAGGGCCGCCAGCATCGCGATGAGCTGCGGCAGGTCACGCCGGACCAGCGGCTCGCCGCCAGTGATCCGCAACTTCTGCACCCCGAGCGTGACGAAGGCCCGCGCGGCACGCTCGATCTCCTCGAAGGACAGCACCTGGGCCCGCGGCAGAAAGGCGTAGTCGCGCCCGAATACCTCCTTCGGCATGCAATAGGTGCAGCGAAAGTTGCATCGGTCGGTGACCGAGATGCGCAGGTCGTGGAGCGGTCGTCCGAGCCGGTCGAGCGGAGTCATGGCCGCATATCCTACCCGCCCCACCCATTGCTGCTCGTCAAACCGGTCCCGCCGACTCGCGCGACCGTACGACTGGACCACGGCGCTGGTACCTCTAGCGGACTCCACCGGACCCGACCGCGCTGCCACCATGTCGACACGCCCCGAGCGCACCCACTCTTCGATCAGCGAGGATGCCACCCGCATGGCTACGACCGACGCCAAGCCCGGCTTCCGGCTCCCCTGGAGCCCGGACCGAGGCAACGCAACGAATGCTGGCAGCGCGCCCACCACCGACCTGGAGATCGAGATGCCCACCATGATCGAAGCCGCGCCCGTTGTCACCGATGACCTGCCGATCGTGGCGCCAGAACCGGAGCAAGAACCGGCCCGCCCGGCGTTGATCGCCGCGCCGGAACCGGCTCGCCCGGCGTCGATCGCCGCGCCGGAACCGGCTCGCAAGCCGAACAAGTTCATGGCCGATCTCACCCGCGCCATGGGAGTCGCGGCAGAGTCGGCCAGGGCGGAGACCCTGACCCGCTTCGGTGCCGATGCCAGGGCCCACATCGAAACCATCCAGGCGTCGACCCAGACCGTGGCGGCCGAGCTGCGCAAATCGGCGGACGACGACGTGGCCGCCATCCGTGAGTGGTCGAAAGCGGAGATCGCCCGGATCCGCGAGCAGACCGACGAGCGCGTGACAGACCGCAAGTCGACTCTCGAACGCGAGATCGACGCGCATGCCGGCACCATCGCAGCACGCGTCGAGCGCGTCCAGGCTCGTGTCGACGCCTTCGAGGCGGTGATGACGTCCTTCTTCGAGCGCCTGCTCGGCGAAACGGATCCGACGCGCTTCGCCTCGATGGCCGAGGGCCTGCCGGAGGCTCCGCACTTCGACGTCGACGAGTCCATCGATCACGTGGGCTCGATCGAGGCCCCGCCCGAGCGCCCGGTCGAACCGGCGGTGGTCGCGGCGTCGCTGCCCCAAGCCGATCCGGCGGTCGACCTGTTCAGCATCGGCAACGAAGCGCCCTCCGCCGCGACGGCAACGTCCGATCCACTCGTGAAGGCCCTGGGTTTGACTCCGGACTTCGCCGCAGCGGCCGAGGCCGAGGCCGAGGCGTTCAATGTCGATGACCCCTCCACCGAGAGCGACATCCCGCTGATCGCCGAACACGCCCTCGCGGCCAGACTGGCCGCTCTCGTCCCCGATGCCGAGAATGCCACCGACACCGCATCGACCAAGCTCATCGTCGCCGGACTGGTAAGCGTGGCGAGCATCGCGGGGTTCAAGCGCATCCTGTCTCGTGTCCCGGGTGTCCAGTCGGTCGGTGTATCGTCCGGTCCTGATGGCGAATTCGTCTTCGCGGTCACCCATGACGCTACCGTGTCGATGCACGATGTCGTCCCGACACTCCCGGGCTACGCGGCCCGTGTGACCGCCCAGGCGGATGGCGAGCTGACCGTGTCCGCCAGCGATCCCGAAACGGAGAGCTGATCGTGGCTCGGCCCGCGATCATCATCGCCCTCCCAAGCGCCGAGTCGATCCCCGTTGCCACTGAACTGCGTGATGCGGGTTTTGACGCCATCATGGTCGCCCATCCGGACCAGCTGGATGCGCTCCTGGCGACGCGCCGCGATGTCGCCGTGGTCATCCTCGACGGCGAGACCGATCTCGATCAGTCGCTCGAGTACTACGCAATGCTGCGCGAGGGTGGTCGGGCCGTGCCGGCCCTCATGGTCGTGTCCGTGCAGTCACTCGAGCGGCTCGCGCGGAGCACCAGCGACAGCGTCGAGGACGAATACTTCACCCGGCCCTATTCCGCGGAGTCCCTGCGCTGGCGCGTGGAGGCGATGTGCATCCGCAGTCAGACCGTGGACGATGGCTCGGGCCCCGTCCTCCAGGGCGGCCAGCTCGAGGCCGAGGGCTGGACCCGTCGGGCAGTCGTCGTCGCGATCTTCAACCCCAAGGGCGGTGTCGGAAAGACGACCGTCGCCACCAACCTCGCCAGCGCCCTTCAGACGCGCAAGCAGCAGAATGTCCTGCTCATCGATGCGGACACGGTGACGGGTCACGTCACCACGTCACTCGGGATCGAGCAGGTCCGAACGGTGGTGGACTGCTGGAGGGATGAACTCGAAGGGGGTCCCGCCGAGACCCTGAGCGAGATCGCGTCGGCACACCCATCTGGTCTTCAAGTGGTCGCGCTGACAGCCACGCCACTGCATACCGAGGTGCTTGAGCCCGGGCGTGTCGCCGAGGCGATCAATGCCGCCCGCCGAGGTTTCGACTTCGTCGTCGTCGACTTGCATCCGTCATATGGCGCTCTGAATCAGGCGATCTTCGAGCTCGCCGACCGCATCCTCGTCCCGGTGACCCCTGATGTGCCGGCCATCCGGGCCGCCGTGCAGCTTTCGGGCATCGCGTCGGAGCTCGGCATTCGCGAGCGACTGGCGCTGGTGGTCAACCGGGCCAACAGCGGCCTGTCCGTCGCCGACATGGAGCGCACCGTCGGGATGCCATCCCTCGCCCTGGTCCGATCCGGCGGTCTGCTCTTCGTCCGTGCCGCCAACGAGGGCCGGACCGTTATCGAGATGTTTCCCAAGGAGAAGGTCACGGAGGACTTCGATGCCCTGGCCGATCGCCTCCTCGGGACGCCGGTGCATGTGCCTCTGGCCAAGTCTGGGCTCGGCATCTTCGGTCGACAGCAGGCGGCGGTCCGGGCCTGATCGTCGGGCGGTGCTAGGGCGGAGGCGGGACCGGGGCCCGGTAGCCCTGGCCGTCAGTCCGGGCGGCCGGGGCCCCGCGGGGGCGTGTCGGCCCCACCCACCATTCCGGCACAGCCGTGCACGATCCGCGGGGGCGTGTCGGTACCACCCACCATTTCGGCACAGCCGTGCACGATCGATCGCTCAGATCGTCATAGCGAGCCC
>JANOIS010000156.1:0-4177 GCA_031407755.1 Chloroflexota bacterium
AGTATAGGCCGAGACCGGCGGAACCCCGGGGTCAGCCCCAGAAACCCGTCCCGTAGCCGAGGACGAGGATTACGAACGTGGCCGCCCCGAGCCCCAGCCAGAACAGGACGGACATGAACCGCGACGTCGGGTTCATCTCCGGGTTCTTGAGATCCGGCAGGCGCTTGCGGCGGAGGCCGGCGCCCCAGCGCGGCGAGCGCAGCTGGTCCTGCCAGTCGCGGTCCGCGGGTCCGGCCTCGAGGCCCCCTTCGCCGTCCGGCTTGTGCAGCTGCAGCGTCATCCGATGCCCGATCGTGCGGCGGCCGCGGCAAAGGCGTCGCTGGAGGGAGTATCGGCCGCGTCACCCGAACTGCGCCCGCCGCTGTCCTCCCCGCTGCCGGCGCCTTCATCCCACAGCAGCATCTCCTGGTTGAACGAGACCTCGCTGCTGAACAGGGCGCCGACCGACTCACCGCGATGGATGCGCTTGATGGCCTCGCCGATGAGCGGCGCGACGGACAGCACAGTCAGCTTGGGGATGCGTCTGGAGGCCGAGAGCGGCACGGAATCGGTGAGGACGACCTCGCGCAGAGAGCTGTCGCGGATACGCTCGACGGCCGGGTCGCTCAGGACTGCGTGGGTGGCACACGCATACATCTCGGTCACACCCTCGCGCTCGAGTGCCCTGACGATCTCGATGAGGGTCCCGCCCGTATCGATCTCGTCGTCCACGATGATGGCGCGCTTGCCCTTGACATCACCGATGACGTTCATCAGCTCGGCCCGATCGAGGTTGCCGATCCGCCGCTTCTCGATGATCGCCAGCGGCGCGTTCAGGATCTCGGCGAAGGCCCGGGCCCGCTTGGCGAACCCGAGATCCGTCACGATGACGCAGTCCTCGAGATGTTTGTCCACGAAGTAGCGCGAGAGCATATGGACCGCGGTGAGTTCGTCCACGGGGATGTTGAAGAAGCCCTGGATCTGGCCCTGGTGGAGGTCCAGCGTCAGCACACGATCCGCGCCGGCGACGGTGATCATGTCGGCGATGAGTCGGGCGGTGATCGGGACGCGCGGCTGGTCCTTCTTGTCCGATCGGCCGTAGGCATAGAACGGGATGACCGCCGTGATCCGGCCCGCCGAAGCCCGCTTGAACGCATCGATCATGATCAGCAGTTCCATGATCGACTGATTGACCGGGTGCGAGGTCGGCTGGACGACGAAGACGTCCTTCTCGCGGACGTTGTCCAGGATCTTGACGAAGATGTTCTCGTTGGCGAACTGGAACACCTCGGCCTTGCCGGGCTCCATGCCGAGATAGTGCGCGATCTTGCGCGCCAGCTCGGGATTGGCGTTGCCGTGATAGATCTCGAACTGGTCTGCGTACAAGGGTGCTATCTCCTGCCCGCCGAAGAGATTCCGATAGTCATGAACCTTCCGGACCGGCCTGACCGGGACCGCCCGCCTCCGGGGCGCCATCGTCGCCGATGGCGTCGCGCTCCGCAAGTCCTGCGCGGAACGCGGCGATGGCCACCACGCGGTCACCCTCGGCCAGGCGCATCACGATCACCCCGCGGGCTGCCGACGAGTAGCGATTGATGGTGTTGGTCTCCGTCCGGATGACCTGGCCGACGGCGCTGATGAGCAGCAGCTCCTCGTCCTCATCCGTGACCTGCTGGACGGCCGCGACATCGCCGGTCTTGCGCCCTTCGAGCGAGATGAGCCCGACACCCTGCCCGCCCCGATGCTTGCGCCGGAACTCGGTGAGCGGGACGCGTTTGCCGTAGCCGGTCTCGGTCAGGACCAGCACGTCGGCGTCCGGTTCCACGACGCTCATGCCGACCACCGAGTCACCCTGACGGGCGAGACGGATGCCGATGACGCCACCCGCGTCGCGGCCCATGGCCCGCACCTCCGATTCCGCGAACCGGGCGAGCTTGCCTTTGGCGGTGGCGATGATCACATCGTCGTGGCCGGTCGAGACGTCGACCCAGGCGAGCTCGTCGTCGTCGGCGATCGTGATCGCCCGGATGCCGGACGAGCGCACCTTATCGAACTGCTCGAGCGGCGTCTTCTTGATGATCCCCTTGCGGGTGGCGAGCACGAGGTACGAGCCCGCGGTGAAGTCCTTCAGCGTGATCGTGGCCATCGGGACCTCGCCGGACTCCACCTGGACCCCCGGCAGGTTGATGATCGGAATGCCCTTGGCCTGGCGGCTGGCGTCCGGGACCGCGTGGACCTTGGCGGAAAACACGCGTCCGCGGTTGGTGAAGAACAGCGCCCAGTCGTGCGTATTGGCCACGAGCAGATGCTCGATGGCGTCCTCTTCGCGGGTGACGTGGCCGATGATTCCCTTGCCGCCACGGTGCTGGCGGCGGTAGGTGTCGACCGGCTGGCGCTTGATGTAGCCGCGACCGGAGATGGTCACGACGACGGCGTCGTCCGCGATGAGGTCCTCGTCGGTCATCTCGCGGCTGGCGTCGTCCGCCACCCGGGTGCGTCGTTCGCCGGCGTATTTCTTCTTCAGCTCGGCGAGCTCGTCCTTGATGATCCCGAGGACGCGGGCCGGGTTGGCGAGGATGTCCTCGAGTTCGGCGATGTGCTGGATGACCGCCAGGTACTCGTCCTCGATCTTCTTGCGCTCGAGTGCCGCCAGCCGGGCCAGACGCATGTCCAGGATGGCCTGCGCCTGGAGCTCCGAGAGATCGAACCCGCTCATCAGGTTGGTTCGGGCGAGATCCACATCGGCCGACTCGCGGATCGTGCGTATGACCGCGTCCAGGTTGTCGAGGGCGATCTTGAGGCCCTCGAGGATGTGCGCCCGCGCCCGAGCCTTGGCGAGATCGAACTCCGTCCGACGCCGGACGATCTCCTGGCGGTGAGTGACGTAATGCTCCAGGACGCTGCGCAGCGGCAGGGTCTGCGGCTGCCCGTCGACCAGAGCCAGCATGTTCATGTTGAACGCGAGCTGCATCGGGGTGTGCTTGAACAGGTTGTTGAGCACCTTGTGCGGATTGGCGTCGCGCTTGATCTCGATATAGATGCGCATCCCGTCTCGATCCGATTCATCGCGCAGATCGGAGATCCCATCGATCTTCTTCTCCTTGACGAGGTCGGCGATCTTCTCGAGCAGGGCGGCCTTGTTCACCTGGTACGGCAGTTCCGTGACGATGATCGCGGTCCGATCCCCGCGAGCCTCCTCGAATGCCACCTGTGAACGCATCACGACACGCCCGCGGCCGTGGGCGTACATCTGGCGGATGGCGTCGACGGTCTCCCACTCGCCGGTCAGGATGTTGCGCTGCTTCTCGTAGCGGAAGATGGTCGCGCCGGTCGGAAAGTCCGGCCCGGTGACGTGTTTGCACAGATCATCGGTGGTCAGCTCGGGGTCATCGATCAGGGCGATCGCGGCATCGCAGATCTCACCGAGATGATGCGGCGGGATGTTCGTCGCCATACCCACGGCGATACCCGTCGAGCCATTGATCAGCAGGTTGGGCAGCTTTGCCGGCAGGACCGACGGCTGCTTCTGGGTGCCGTCATAGTTTTCGACGAAATCGACGGTGTCCTTGTCGATATCGGCGAGCAACTCGGCCGCGATGTGCGTCAGGCGCGCTTCCGTGTAGCGCATCGCCGCCGCAGAATCGCCGTCGACCGAGCCAAAGTTGCCCTGCCCATCGACGAGCGGGTAGCGCATCGAGAAGTCCTGGGCGAGCCGCACCAGCGCGTCGTACAGCGCCACGTCGCCGTGCGGGTGGTACTTGCCCATGACCTCGCCGACGATCGCCGCGCACTTGCGATACGAGCTGGTCGCGGACAGGCCCATTTCGCCCATCGAGAACAGGATCCGGCGATGCACCGGCTTCAGGCCGTCGCGGACGTCCGGCAGGGCACGCGACACGATCACGCTCATGGCGTAATCGAGGTAGCTGACCCGCATCTCGTCCTCGATGCGGATCATCCGGGTGTTGCCCTGGTCGTCAGTCACGGTCGGTCACTCCTGGATCGGATCAGGCCAGCGGAGGTTCGGGATGGACGGTCGGATCGGGCAGCTCGCCGAACCGGGCGGACGTCTCGGCGGCGGACGACGTGGGTCCGGCACCAGGACGCTTGCGAATTCCCACGAGGCGCCCACGGAGCTCGTCGGCGACCGCCTGATCGAGCTTGGATAGCGAATCGCGGATGACCCAGGCCCGGTGGC
>JANOIS010000174.1:0-1955 GCA_031407755.1 Chloroflexota bacterium
ATTGAACGCGGAATCGGCCAATCTGCAGCGAGCCGTGGCAGCCGCCGGCCGGCAGCTGGATGCCATCGCCGTCCTTGACGCAGACGGACGCCTCCAGGACCAGCCGTACATCGTCCGGCTGGTGGCCGATGCCCGGCGGGAGACGCCAGAGGCCAACCTGACCGACCTCGCCGAGCGGCTGGAGCTCCATCGGTCGACGGTGCAACGGGCGCTCGAGCGGCTGGAGCGCCTGGCGGAGATGGAGCCCTCGCCGCCCGATCCGGGAGCATCTGCGATGATGGGTGCACATGCGTGACGTGATCGTGGCTGCCAACTGGAAGATGCACACCACCCCGGCCGATGCCGGTGCATTGGCGACCACCATCGCGGCACGGACGCGCGAACCCGGCGTGACGGTCGTGATCTGCCCGCCGTTCGTCTGCCTCGCCGCTGTTCGGGATGCCCTTGCGGACACGGACCCGCCGGTCGCCGTCGGCGCACAGAACGTCCATCACGAATTGGCCGGCGCGTATACCGGGGAGGTCTCGGCGCCCATGCTGGCCGGCCTCGCCACCTGGGTCATCCTGGGCCACTCGGAGCGTCGCCGCGACGCCGGCGAATCAGACGCCCTGATCGGCCGCAAGCTTGCTCGGGCCGTGGATGCCGGGCTTCGTCCCATCCTGTGTGTCGGTGAGCAGCTGGAGGAGCGCGAAGGTGGCCGGGCGATCGCCGTGGTAGAGGAGCAACTTCGCGGCGCGCTCGTCGACACCGATCATGCATCGCTCACGGCGACCGACCTCGTCATCGCATATGAGCCCGTCTGGGCGATCGGGACCGGCCGGAACGCCACGGGAGCCGATGCATCCGCCATGGCCGATGCGATCCGCGCCGGTCTGACCGCGCTCGGCTGGCCGGACAGCGCGGCGAGCGCCGTGCCGATCCTCTACGGCGGCAGCGTCACCTCAGTCAATATCGGCGAGTTCCTCGCGGAGCCGTCCATCGATGGCGCGCTGGTCGGTGGCGCCTCGCTCAAGCCGGACGAGATGTCCGGGATGGTTGCCCGGGCCGGTATGACTGCCGCCGCCCGCGGTCTGGCCGGGTGACGCGACCGCGCCCCATCGTCCTTGTCATCCTCGATGGTTTCGGGATCGGACGGGATCCCGTGGGGGACGCGATCGCGGCCGCGCCCATGCCGGTCTGGCGTGGCCTCATGGCTCACTGGCCACACAGCGCGCTGCGCGCCTCGGAGGACGCCGTCGGGCTGCCGCCCAGGCAGATGGGCAACTCGGAGGTCGGGCATCTGAACCTCGGCGCCGGCCGTCCTGTCCTGCAGGACCTGCCTCGGATCGACGCCGCCATCGACGACGGCACGTTCTTTGAGCGGCCTGCGCTCATCGCCGCCTGCGCCCGCGCCGTGGAGCGTGGTCGGCCACTGCACATCGTCGGACTCATCGGGCCGGGCGGCGTCCACGCCAACGATCGGCACCTGGTGGCGCTCGTCACATTGGCCGCCCGGCGCGGGGTCTCGTCGGTTCGGATCCACGCCCTGTTGGACGGGCGGGACACGCCACCGAGCTCCGCACTCGAGTTCGTGACGGACCTGGAGGCACGTCTCGCGTCGGTCCACCCGGACGCCCGCATCGCCACGGTCGGGGGTCGTTATTTCGCCATGGATCGGGACCACCGTTGGGAACGCGTGGAGGCGGGATACGACGCCATCGTCCACGGGTCGGCTGCCCATCACGCCCCGTCGGCCACGGCCGCGATCACGGCTGCGTACGCCCGCGGTGAGACGGACGAGTTCGTCGCGCCGACCACCGTCGACGGGACGGAAGGACTCCTTCGGGATGGTGACGCGATCATCCACCTGAACTTCCGGGCGGACCGAGCGCGCGAACTCACGCACGCCCTTTCCGAGGGTGCGATGTTCGACGGATTCGACCGGGCGGACCCGACTGGCCGAGCTGCACCGTCCG
>JANOIS010000183.1:0-5636 GCA_031407755.1 Chloroflexota bacterium
TGTGGCCGCCCGGTTCGGTGCGACCGGGGCCAGGGTCGAGACGGAATCGGTGTGTGTCGATCGACGACGTCTGTGGCGCCATGCCGGCAACGTCCGCCACAACGCCGGGATCCGCGGGGCGCTCCACCTCGTCGCGACGCCATTGCGCTACGTCCGTCGCCGTGGTTGATCCGGCACCCGGAACCGTGGACCGTGCGATCGCGCTGCAGGGCATGCAACCAGCCGAAGCGCCACTCCGTGACGATCTGTCAGGAAACCGGGCTGGAAACCGGGCTGGTGGCCCACCATCCCGCCCGTGGGTCGTGCGCTAGCCTGTCGCGATGACTCGACCCGCGCTCGACGCCATCGTGGTGGGCTCCGGGCCCAATGGTCTTGCGGCTGCGCTCACCCTGGCCCGTGCCGGGCGTTCGGTCCGGGTCTACGAGGCCGCCCCGACGATCGGTGGCGGGACACGGACGGAAGAGCTGACCCTCCCCGGGTTCCGCCACGACGTGTGTTCCACGATCCTGCCACTGACCGCAGCGTCGCCGTTCTTTCGCTCGGTCGATCTGGCGGCCCACGGCATCGATCTTGTGCAACCGGATGCTCCGGTCGCACACGCCCTGGACGGTGGCCGAGCGGCCGTCCTTGAACGGTCGTTGCCGGCCACAGCCGCGGGCCTTGACGCCGATGATCGGACCGATGACGGCGCGGCGTGGCAGCGCCTGTTCACGCCCCTGGTCAGGGATGCCGACAAACTATCGAGAGAGTTGCTCCAGCCGATCATCCACCTTCCGCGCCATCCAGTCGCGCTCGCCCGATTCGGCCTGCCGGCCCTCCGATCAGCGGCGGGACTGGTGCGCGGCACGTTCCGGGGTGAACCGGCCCGGGCATTGTTCGCGGGCCTTGCCGCGCATTCGATGGTCGCCCTGGATCGACCGCTGTCTGCCTCGTTCGGGCTGGTCCTCGGGCTGTACGCCCACGCCGTAGGCTGGCCGTTGGTCCGGGGCGGCTCGGCCGCCGTCGCCGATGCGCTCGCAGCGGAGATCCGCGGCCTCGGCGGCGAGGTCGTGACAGACCAGCGCGTCGACGACCTTGACGCCCTGCCGGCGGCCCGGGCCGTGCTGCTCGACACCACCCCGCGGGCCGCGATCGCCATCGCCGGTGACCGGCTGCCGCCACGCACGCGCCGATCCTACGAGGCATTCCGCTACGGCTCGGGCGTGTTCAAGATCGATTGGGCACTGGGTGGTCCGGTACCGTGGGCGGCTGACGGTCTGCGCCGAGCCGCGACCGTCCATCTCGGTGGGACGCTCGACGAGGTCGCACGGTCCGAAGCCGAAGTCGCGGCGGGTCGCCATCCCGAGCGTCCGTTCGTCCTGTTCGTCCAGTACCACCCGTGGGATCCGTCACGCGCGCCGGCCGGCAAGACCACAGCCTGGGCGTACTGCCACGTGCCGTCAGGATCTGACGTGGACATGACCGCTCGGATCGAGGCTCAGGTGGAACGCTTCGCGCCAGGATTCCGCGACCTGATCCTGGCCCGAACGACCCACTCGCCGGCCCAGATGGAGGCCCATGACGCCAACTACATCGGTGGCGACATCAACGCCGGTGTCGAGGACATCCGCCAGCTCCTGTTCCGCCCGACCGTGTCGTGGGACCCGTACCACGCCGGCCCCGGCATCTATCTGTGCTCGTCATCGACGCCGCCCGGCGGGGGTGTGCACGGGATGAGCGGCTACCTCGCCGCTCGGTCCGCGCTGCGTCGCGACCTGCGTTAACGCTAGCCGGCGTCGGCCACGATCCCGTCGCCGTCCGGGTCGTGCACCGTGCCCCGGATCCACCAGCCGAGTCCGAGCGCCCCGATCGCCGGGAGGGCCGTCCAGGCGATGAGCATCACGGACAGCACGGTCAGGATGAGCTGGACATCCGCCAGGCTGTCCTCGATCGCGCCCTCGCGCAGGTCATCGGCGACACCCTGAAGCGCGACGCCCAGCGTCCCGAGCGAGGCAGAATTCTCGACCAGTGTTGATCGATTGGTGTCGAGATCCGTCGCGATGGTCCCGAGTCGCACGTCGAGGCCCTCGAGGTCTGTGGCCATCTGGCCGAACAGATCCGCGGCGTTCGACAGCGGCCGGCTACCGAGGATGTTGAGCGCGCCCAGCTGCCCCTGGACGAGCAACAGATTGGCGCGCAGGTTGGCGATGGTCTGGGCGGTCTGCCGAACGGCCGGCGGCGTCCGTTCCAGGGTGCCCGCGAACGATATCGCCGAGCTGCCGGCGCGCTCCAGGACGACGGCCGTCTGGTCCAGCGTCGCGACGATCGATTCGACCTGGCCGCCGGTCCGTTCGGCGATCCCGCCGAGCCGACCACCGACCCAGACCAGCGCCACGGCTCCGGCCAGGGCGAGCGTCAGACCGACCAGGCCGTATGCGATCAGGCCCGTGCTCAGCCGGCGCAGGCCGCCACGCATCGTCATCGATCGACGCACGGCCGGATTCGTCGGCGGATTCGGGGTCATCGCCGGCAAGTCTGCCACGTTCCGTGCGTCTGGCCGGCGGCGCCCGCCCGCGGTCCACCCTGACCGCACCTTCTCCCCCGCGGCCACTCCCCTCCAGCGCCATAGCTCGACATTCATGACCTGAATATTCACGGGGTGAATGATCAGCTACGGGATCGCCGGATCACCCCGCCACCGCCCGCCCGCACCTTCTCCCCCGCGGGCACTCCCTCAAGCGCCATAGCTGGACATTCATGACCTGAATATTCACGGGGTGAATGATCATCTACGGCACCGCCGGATCACCCGCCGCCGCCGCCGACCCCCACACGAACCAGCAGCCCGCCCCGCGCCAGACCCCTACCGCCACCCGCTGCGCGCCGCGTCCGGATACAACCGAACCCGCCGGTACGGCTCCCGGCCGCGCGACCGCGAAACCAGGTTGGCCCGCTCGGCCATCTGGTGCTGCAATCGACGGATATACGCGTTCTGCGGCGACAGCTCGATCGCCGCCGACGACGACAGGACCGCCTCGATGGCGTCTTCCGCCTCGCGCATGGCCGCCTCGCGCGGGTCGATCTCCAGCGAGAAGATCGACGTCAGGCTCGATTGCATCTGCGGGATGGTGTTGCTCTTGAGGACATAGATCGGCAGGGCGCGATCCTCAGCTTCACGCAGCAGCGGCGTCTTCTGCTTGTACTCGTTCTTGAGCGTCATGATCACGTCGGCTTCATCGACATCACGCGCGATCACGACCGGCAGTCCGAGATCGCGCACGGCCTGTTCGAGGCGTTTGCGGCTGATGCCCTGGGGAAGCACGCGCAGCGTCGGCAGCGGTGAGCCACCCGGCACGAGCACGGTCTCGCCACGGGCACCCTCCTCCGCTCCGAGCGGCAGCGAATCGAAGTCGTCGTCGTCATCCTCGGCCAGCTCGTCGGCGTTGACCGGTGCCGTGCCCTCGTCTGCCTTGAGCGTCTGCAGGGCACGCGCGGCCTGGTCGCGCCACGCCTTCTGGCGCTCCAGCTCACGGGCTTCGCGCGCGCGGGCCTCCACTGCGGTTGGCGCCACGCCACGCTCCAGCGGCCCGCGATCCGCGATCTCGCCCACCACGAACGGCGTCTCCACGGCCCGCGCCGGCGGCCGGGTCGTGGGCCGCGCCGCGAATCGCTCGCCGGGCAGGACGCTCGGTGTGCCGCCCTCCGATGACGTGCCGCGAGGAGACGACTCTCGCCCCGACCCGCCACGCGTCTGACGCCACCCGCCCGACGCCCCCGGCCGATACCCGGGCCGGAATGCCCCCCGATCTGCCTCCCGATAGCCGCCAGCCGTCCGCGCCGACCCGTCCCCGCGCCAACCTGGCTCCATCCGCCACGGTGAGCCGCCACCGACAAGCCCGGCAAAGCGCTCGGCCCCAAGTTGCTCTCGAGGCGACGGCCGCGGTCGGCCCTGTGACCGATGGACCCCCTCCTCGTCCCGCCAGCGCAACTCGGGCGCAACGGCATCTCCGCGGAGCAGCGCATCGATCGTGTCCGCGACGTCACTGTGGACGGCGACCCGCTCGCGATCCTGGATCTCCACGATCACGTCGAACGTCGGTGGCGCCTTGCGCTCCAGCACGCTCTTCTGGGTGCGCCGCCGGCGTGCTTCCTCGTCCCCCAGGGTCACGCTCTGGATCCCACCGATGAGATCGGACAGCGTCGGGTTCAGCATCAGGTTGTCGAGGTTATTGCCGTGCGCCGTTCCGATCAGCTGGACGCCGCGCTCGGCGATCGTCCGCGCGGCCTGCGCCACGAGTTCCGTCCCGATCTCGTCGATGACGATGACCTGGGGCATGTGGTTCTCGACCGCCTCGATCATCACCTCGTGCTGCATCGATGGCGTACGGACCTGCATCCGACGTGCCTTGCCGATGGCCGGATGCGGGATGTCGCCATCGCCGGCGATCTCGTTGGAAGTGTCCACGACCACGACCCGCTTGCCGAGGTCGTCCGCCAGGACCCGGGCCGCTTCGCGCAGCATCGTGGTCTTGCCGATACCCGGTCGACCCATGATCAGGATCGATTTCCCGCTTTCGACAAAGTCCGTGATGATATCGATGGTCCCGTACACCGCCCGACCGACCCGACAGGTCAGCCCGACGACCTTGCCGTTGCGGTTGCGGATCGCGCTGATGCGGTGGAGCGTCCGCTCGATGCCCGCGCGGTTGTCGTCGCCGAACGTCCCGATGTGCTCGACCACGAAAGCGATATCGGCATCATCGATCTCGCGCTCGAGCAGGGTGACCTCGGAATCGGGAAAGCGGGCCTCGGGCCGGCGTCCGAGATCCATCACGACCTCGATCAGCGACTCGCGATCCTCGAGCGCATGCACGGCATCGACGATCTCGGGCGGCAGCGACGTGAGCATCGCGTCCAGGTCGTCGATCGTTTCCCGCTGTCGGTCCTCGGATCCCACGCTGACCTCCACTATCGACGGCTAGCGCACGCCCGCCGGCACGAGTGCCGGCTCGGCGACGCGAACGACGGTTTCCTTCATGAGCAGGGTGACACTGGCGATCGAATCGAACCCGGCGTCCTCGAGGCGCCGATCGAGTGGCGCCTCATAGGTTCGCACGGGCGAGATCACCCCGTGGTCGCGGCGCGAGTCGCCGCCCTTCGCCGTCCGTGCCGAGATGATGCCGAGGCCGTAATCGATCAGCGCCAGCGGATCCGCTTCCGGCCTTGCAACGACCTTGAGATAGTGCGGCTGATCCTCCTTGGCGACCCCGATCTGGACGAACCCATCGAGCTCCGTGCCGTCCTTGCCACCCGACGGGGCAGATTGCACGAAAGCCTCGACGTCGGCGAAGCGCAGGATCGGGGTGAGGCTGGAACGCGGCACCAACCAGTGGCTGCCCTGACGTTCCCAGTCCAGAAGGCGGATCGCCTCGAGCCGAACCACCGGCCCGGGTGTCGCGGCGGCGTACAGCCGGTGGAGCGCCAGCGCATCGATCGGCTGGGTGGGACGGATCCGGGCTTCGGACGCCGCCGCCTCCGTCCACGGCTGGGGCAACCGTTCGCGCGACGGTCGGACCAGGATCCGTTCCTCGCCGTAGCGCATGAACCCAGCCTGCATCAACAGCTCGACGTTGCCGTCCACGTCCGCGCAGGCCACG
>JANOIS010000217.1:0-4571 GCA_031407755.1 Chloroflexota bacterium
CCACGCTGCTGTTAGCCAAGATTCGCGCGCGTTGAGGGCCGGGGCCGCCTGGGCTCGGGCCGGATCGACCGTCGGGCGGGATATGGACACACCCAGGCGCAGGTCGGCGACGTCCGGTGACACCGCGACCGACCCCGTCCCGGACACCACGATCGAGCCTTCCGCTGTCGGATCGGTCGGAGCAGGCGTATCGGGCATCGGGGCTCCTCCTGGGACGGCGGAGGGCCCAAGGTAGGCGGCGCACCACCTGAGCGCTCCAGGAACGCGACGGTTGTCGCATGCCTGCAAGACCTGCAGCCTCCTGGGCCGCCACCGCCGTGACCGACATTCGATCAACATGTGCAGATGAGCGGTCCGTCGCTGCCGATTCCCCTGCCCACCAGGCATGGCAGATGAGCCCCGCCACTCGCCGGGTCACCATCCGTCGCGCTGACCGCGCGCGCCGACATGCGGCCGCGGCGCGCGCCTCCAGCCATCGTCTGGCCGTGCCCTTCCTTGGCGTCCTCTCCGCGGGTGTGCTGGCGTCGGCGCTGGCTGTCGTGACGGTGGTGTCCGCCGTTGGCGTCCTGTCGACGGACCTTCCGGACCCGAGCGCCCTGGAGCGACTTGGCTTCGCCCAACCCACCGTCGTGTACGACCGCGCCGGCACCGTGGAACTGGGTCGCTTCGAGCAGGAGCGCCGGCGCGTCGTCGCCTTCTACGAGGTCCCGCGACTGGTCCTCGACGCGACCACGACCGCGGAGGATCGCACGTTCTGGGAGAACTCGGGCATCGACGTGAACGCGGTCATCTCGGCGATCGCGGAGACCGCATCCGGTGAGCGGGAGCGGGGCGCCTCCACGATCACCCAGCAGCTGGTTCGTGCCCGGCTATTGCCGGAGGATGTGGTCGCGTCCGGATCGGACCGGTACCTCCGCAAGATCAAGGAGATCATCCAGTCGCTCCGATTGCGGGACACCTTCCCGGGCGAGGAGGGCAAGCAACGGGTGATCACCGCGTACCTGAATGAGATCTTTTATGGGCGCGGGGCGTACGGGATCGCAGCCGCCGCGAGCATCTATTTCGGCGTGTCGCTGGACGAGTTGACGATCGCGCAGGCCGCTCTGCTCGCGGGGCTGCCCAAGTCGCCGACGACCCTGGACCCGTATCGGTTCGCCCAGGCGGATGCCGATGGGCGACTCGTCGTTCCGAGCGATGCGGAAGCCGTGGTCAGGCGCGACTGGATCCTGCGCGGCCTCGCCACGGCCGGACGTTGGACACAGTTGGGCGAGGCTGAGCTCGCGGCCGCCCTCCGGCAACCAGTCATCCTCGCCGGCGAGCCGCCGGTCATGACCCGGGGCGGTCATTTCACCTGGCAGGTCCGGCGCCAGCTCGGCGCCATCCTGGGACCGGATGTCGACCTGATGACCGGCGGCTACCGGGTCATCACGACCCTGGACTGGCGCGCCCAGCGACTGGCCGAGAAATGGCTGGCCGCGACAGCCATCGCCCCCAACCTGCCAAAGAAGGCATCCGCAGCGCTGCTGGATCGGCTCAAGGTCCCAAAGAGTGACCGAGCGTGGGTCGCCGCCCTGCGCGGCAAGGATCTGCACAACGGCGCACTGGTCGCGGTGGACTACCAGACCGGCGATGTCCTGGCCTATGCCGGCAGCGCTGGCTACGCCCGAAACGACCTGGCGAGCTCGCAGTTCGATCCGAAGTACGACGCGGCCGGCGATGGCGCCCGGCAACCAGGCTCCGCGTTCAAGGCTGTCCTGTACGCGGCCGCGTTCGATGCGAAACGTCTGACGCTGGGCAGCGTCCTTCTGGACATCACCACGGAATTCGACCCGGCGGCCAAGTGGGCACCGCGCGACGCCGACCAGCTGGAGCGCGGTCCGGTGCTCGTTCGAAAGGCACTCCAGTACTCGCTCAACATCCCGGCGATCCGGGCCCTTCAGCGCGTGGGCAGCAAGCAGGTCGCGGACACAGCGGCCGCCCTTGGTCTCCGGTTCGCAGGCGGCCGCGACGCCTTCCTCCAGGCAGGGCTGGCTGGCGCCCTCGGGACCGTGGAGGTTACGCCGCTGGACCTGACGACGGCCTACGCCACCATCGGGCATGGCGGTGTCCGGGTCACACCCCGGATGATCCTGGAGGTCCGCGGCCCGGACGGGGCCATCGTGTGGAAGGCACCGGAGACGGACGGCGATCAGGCCATCTCACCCCAGGCGGCCTACCTCGTCACCGACATCCTCCAGGGGAACACAGACCCTGAACAGAACCCGATCTGGGCGGAGAAGCTGGAGCTGCGCAACGGGCCGGACAAGACTCGGCGTCCGGCCGCAGTCAAGACCGGCACGACCAACGACGCGCGAGACCTCGGCACCTACGGGTTCCTCCCGCCCCAACCGGATGGCGGACCTGGGCTGACGGTCGGTGTCTGGCTTGGCAACAGCGACCACTCGGAGCCGAAGGCAAAGGAACCGGCGACGTCTCTGACAGCGGCCGCTCCGTTCTGGCGGGCATTCGTCCGCGACTACACCAAGGACTGGGCGGTGACGACATTCGAGCGCCCCAAGGATGTCGTCTCCGCTCGGATCGATGCCTGGTCCGGCGGCACGCCCGGACCATGGACGCGCGATACCGTGGACGAGTGGTTCACCAAGGGCACGGAACCTGGCCGTCGCGCGGCGGTCGACGAGGACGGCCTGCTCTATCGACGCGTCTGTGGCGGGTGGCACGTTGATCCGGTCAAAGCGGAACTGGGGCCCGACGCCTGGAAGACGGATGTCGCCGATTGGACCCGTCGCGCGCGCCGGGGGATCGGCGTCGAGGGTCGACTCGAGTCGCGGACGGCCTACTTCTGGGGTGAGCGATCATGGGGCGGCCCCATCGCTGGCACATGCTATCGACCCAAACCCAAGCCTGATCGCAAGGAAGACGAGCCCGGACGGAATGGGATCCCACAGGGGGTGGGACCGTTCCCAGTGGTCCCGGAGCCGCCTCCTACAGGCGAATGACACGACGCTGCAACGCCGATCTGTCCGCCAAGAGCGATATCGGCGAGCGTTTCGGCGCATCCTGACCGTCGTCATCCGCCCCTTCCTGGAGCACCCCGTCACATGCGCTCCGACCTGACACCCTGGACCATCCGAGGTATGGGCCTCGCCCTCGGCGCGCTGCTGGTCTACGGACTGGTCCAGCTGGGGATCGCCGCAGGCGGCATCCTCCTCCTCCTGTTCTTCGCCGTCCTGCTGGCGTCCGCGCTGGAACCGGTGGTCGGGACCATGCGCGATCGCCTGCGGTTGGGTCGGAGCCTGACGATCCTCGTCGTCTACCTGTCGTTCTTCGTCGCCGTACTCGGGATCGCGTTGATCGTCATCCCGGCCGCCATCAAGCAGGCCGAAGAGATCATCGACTCGCTCCCCCCGTTCTTCGAACAGGCCCGGGCATGGGCCAGCGACCTGCGACCGGCCGCCCTCGCACGGTCCGTCGGCGCGCTCGTGGATTCAGTGGCAGGGATCCTGAAGCCGCCGCCCCCGCCCGACCCGGACACGGTCGCGGAGGTGGGTACTGCGGTCGCCGAGGGCGCTGTCGCATTGGTCACCCTCCTGACGATCGTCTTCTTCTGGCTCGTGGAGCACGCCCGGCTCCAGCGCTACACGCTCGCCTTCGTATCGGCCGATCGCCGCGCCGGCGCCCGCGACGCGTGGAATGAGATCGAGACCCGACTGGGGCTGTGGGTCCGTGGCCAGCTCATCCTGATGGGCGCCATGGGGATCGCCACCGGGATCACCTATACGGTACTGGGACTGCCCGGGGCTCTCCTTCTCGCTCTCATCGCGGCCATCACCGAGGCGATCCCCATGGTCGGCCCGCTCCTGGGTGCCATCCCGGCGGTCCTGGTCGCAGCCACGGTCTCGCCAGAGCTCGCGGTCATCGTCGCGATCGTCTACCTCGTGCTCCAGTTCGTGGAAGGTAGCGTCCTCGTACCGATGGTCATGCGCAACACCGTCGGGATCTCGCCGCTGCTGGTCTTTGTGAGCCTGCTCGTGGGCGGAGCCGTGGGCGGCCTGCTGGGCGCGTTCCTCGCCGTTCCCATCGCCGCCTCCGTGGAGATCGTCCTGTCCCGGCTGCAGGCCCGTGAGACGAGGGTCGCCCAGGACCCTGCATCGATCGAGAGCCCCGACGAGGACGAGGCAAAGGAGATGAGCCGCTCCCTGCCCGACGCTGCCAACGCCGGCGCGACCACCGCCGACTGACCGCAATCCACCGCCCGACGAGGCGCACGGCGGGCACCAACGGACGGCGCTATTTTTGCGATGCGCGTGCAAGGCCGCGGGCGCGGCGTGCGAGCGAGCCCTAACGACCCGTATGGTGGACTCAGGACAACCAGCCGAACCGCCCTTCGTCGCGTCATGACTCCGAGGGAATGTGCTTCGACCAACCGCAGAGCAGCCGGCCGGCGCCTCGCCGGGTGCGACCGGTCCTGACGACAGAACGCGGGTCGCCGACCCGGACGAGGTCACCCTCGACCGGTTCATGGCGGAGGCGGGTCGTATCCTGGGTGTCACGCTTGACGTCGAGGCGAC
>JANOIS010000222.1:0-2226 GCA_031407755.1 Chloroflexota bacterium
GCGCAACAACTCGCGACCGCCGAGCCGTGGAGGCCCTGGCGCGCGGTCGCCGCTCGGCTGCTGTGGCACGCCTACCTCGCCGGCGAGCGTTGACTGCGGGCGGACTCCGGCCTGAACGCGAATACTGTTGACGTGACTCGCTATGCCGTATTCCTGCGCGGGATCAATGTCAATGGCATCAACATCAACATGGCTGATCTCCGCACGGCACTGGAGCCACTGCCCGTCGAGAATGTCAGAACGATCCTCGCCAGTGGCAACGTTGTGCTGGACAGCCACCTGCCGGGGTCGGAGCTCAAGGCGACGATCGAATCCACCCTCAGGACGCGCTTCGGCTACGACGCCTGGGTGGTGATCATGACGACGCACCGTGTCGCCGAGCTTGCCGCGGCCTGCCCGTATCCTGCCGACGATCCGACCACCCACGCCTACATCACCCTCGCCTCGGATGCCTCCGCGCTGGATGCGCTCGGCGCGGCGGCCGCGGCGGCCCAACCCTTGGACGTGAGCGTCGTCCGTCTCGGTCCGGATGCCATCGCGTGGACCGCGCCGGTGGGAGCGACCCTCGAGACGGCGATGAGCAAGCTCACCGGCGCCGCCCGGTACAAGCGATCGACGACGACTCGCAACCTGCGCACGCTGCTCAGGATCGGCGGCGCGTGATCCGGCGACGAGGCCCGCGCCGGGGTCAGCCGGTCAGCCGAAGATCGATCGTGGGCAGTACGCGCTGACGATCCAGTTCGGCTGGTCCACGATCTCGCTGATGCGCAGGTCGCCGGCCACGCTCATCAGCAGGTAGGCATCCACGGCCGCCAGGCCGTGCTCGATCCCGAGTCGGTCCACCATCCGGCGCACGGCGTCGCGCGCGGCGACCATCAGGTCCGGCCCCACCCCATCGGCGGCGTACCAGCCGGCCGTATTCGTGGAACGGCCCAGCGGCCCGGCCGTGCGGAACTCCGGTGCCGTCACGCGGACGTCCCTTCTGACGCTCAGCCGGACGCGCGCGCGCATCGACGTCTCGATGGCCGTGCCGCACACCTCGCCATCACCCTGGGCGGCATGACCGTCGCCCAGGCTGAACAGGGCTCCGGGCACCGCGACCGGCAGCCACAGCACGGCGCCGGCCGTCAGGTGCCGCGTGTCCATGTTGCCGCCGAGTTCCGTCGGCGGGATGGTCGAGCGCGCCTCGCCCGCGGGCGCCACCCCGAGCTCCCCGCAGAAGGGCGCGAGCGGGATGCGGATCCCGGGCAGGAACTCGGCCACCCCGGCGGACAACGACGTGATCCGGAGCGCGGCCTCCGGGAACTCGTCGGCGAGTAGGCCGAAACCCGGGATGGCCGCCGTCCAGCCCCAGTCGCCCGGTTCGAATTCGAGGAGTTCCACCTGCAACGTATCGCCAGGCTTTGCACCCTCCACGAAGACGGGGCCACAGACCTGATCCACCCTCGAGAAATCGAGCGTGGCGAGGTCCGCCGCCGTGGACGCTGCGGTGATCTGCCCGCACGACGCGTCGAGCGCGTCGAATGACACCTCGTCGCCGCTCCCCACCACGACGACCGGCTCGACCGAGGGATCCCAGGCGAGATGGAACTGATCGCGACCAACGTGGAACGGCGAACGACTCATACCGACACCTCCGATCTCTCGATCTCCAGCCAACATCGACTGAACGTTCCGGCGCCGAGCTCGACATACGGTGGTCGGCTCTCACATCGATCATGGCGGTGTGCGCAGCGATGGCGAAACGGGCAGCCGGCACCAGCCGCCAAGTCCACCCGAGGCTCGCCCCGAGGGCGCTCGCCACGTGGCCGGGCGCCTGGGATGGACGCAAGCAGCGCTCGCGTGTACGGGTGCCGCGGGTCCGCAAACAGGGCATCGACCGGGCCCTCCTCGACGATCTCACCGAGATACATCACCGCGACGCGATCGGCGATGTGATGGACCACCGCGAGGTCATGGGCGATGAACAGGTAGGCGAGGCCGTGTTCTTCCTGGAGGTCGTCGAGAAGGTTGACGATCTGGGCCTGGACCGAGACGTCCAGGGCGCTGACCGGTTCGTCCAGGATCAGCAGCTCCGGTCCCACCGCAAGCGCCCGGGCGATCCCCACCCGCTGGCGCTGGCCGCCGGACAACTCGTGCGGGTAGCGTCGGGCGTGCTCGGCGCCGAGACCAACATCGGCGAGCAGGGCGAGAACCCGTGCCCGGCGCTCAACACCATCTGCCCCG
>JANOIS010000198.1:0-21185 GCA_031407755.1 Chloroflexota bacterium
TTTCCGATCGCCGATCGCCTCGCGAGGTCGCTCAAGCGCCAGGTCAGCATCGTCAACGACGCGGACGCCGCGGGTATCGCCGAGATGCGCTTCGGGGTGGGTGCCGGTAAGGCGGGCGTGGTCGTGTTCCTGACCCTGGGAACGGGCGTCGGATCGGGCGTGTTCGTGGATGGCACCCTCATCCCGAACACCGAATTCGGCCAGATGGAGATCCGTGGCCGCCCCGCCGAACGACGCTCGGCGTCGGCGTCCCGCACGCGCCGGGGCATCTCCTACAAGGCCTGGGCCATGGACCTCGACGAGCACCTCCAGCGCATCGAGAACCTGCTCTGGCCGACCCTGTTCATCCTGGGCGGGGGGGTCAGCAAGAGCGCGGACAAGTTCATTCCGCGTCTGACCTGCCGGACACCGGTCGTCGCCGCGGCGTTGCGCAACGACGCTGGGATCATCGGGGCAGCGATCGTCGCCGCTGAGGGGCTGCACGACGCCAAGTCGACCTGGGACGACCTGCCCGCGGGGATCGCCGGTGCCACCGCGGGCGGCGCCGGGCCGAGCTGATCGGACGGCCTCCGCACCTCCGGACACCGTCCTTGGCGTTCCCTCGGCGCCCTCGCCCGCGCCCGACCGCCTCGGCGCCGCCGCGCCCTCGCCTCCGGTCGCGCTGATCGCCTGCACTGATCGTTTCAGGCCTGAGCGTGCAGGGCTGGTGCCCCACAACGACCGTCTCGGGTAGCAGCTCCTCGCGGCCAGACCCCAAGCGATCAACCACAGCGATCGGGGCCACCCGTGGCGGGAGGCGCCCGCCTCGGCGCCGCCGCGCCCGCGCCTCCGGTCGCGCTGATCGCCTGCACTGATCGTTTCAGGCCTGAGCGTGCAGGGCTGGCGCCCCACGACGACCGTCTCGGGTAGCAGGTCCTCGTGGCCAGGCCCGAAGCGATCAACCACAGCGATCGGGGCCACCCGTGGCGGAAGGGACCCGCCTCGGCGCCCGGACTCGCGTGGGACGCGCCGGACGTATCATCGACGGCCGCAATCCGAGGTCTGAAAAACGATGACGATCGAATCGAAAGCAAGCTCCAGCGCCGAGGCGCCGACCATCGGGCGGATGGTCATCGGTGGCGAGTCCGCCGACGCAGCTGACGGGCAGACGTTCGAGGTCGTCAACCCGGCCAACGGAGCGGTGATCGCCACGGCGCCACTCGGCGGGCACGAGGACGTGGATCGGGCGGTCGCGGCGGCCCGGGCGGCATTCGACGATCGGAAAGGCTGGGCCAACTGGGCCGCCGGCAAGCGCGGTCGGAGCCTGTCCAAGCTCGCGGACCTGATCAAGAAGCACAGCGAGGAACTGGCCCAGCTGGAGAGCCGCAACGTCGGCAAACCGATCGGTGGGGCGCGCGGCGAGGTCATCGGGGCGAGCCTCGTCTTCGACTACTACGCGGGTGCCGCCAACAAGATCTTCGGCCAGACGATCCCGGTGTCAAAGCCCGGGCTCGACCTGACCCTGCGCGAACCGATCGGCGTCGTGGGGCTGATCGTGCCGTGGAACTTCCCGCTGCTGATGGCCTCGTGGAAGGTGGCCCCGGCCCTCGCCGCGGGCAACACGGCGATCCTCAAGCCCGCGTCGTACACGCCGCTGACCGCGCTCCGCCTCGGGGAGCTGGCACTGGAGGCCGGCATCCCGCCCGGTGTCCTCAACATCGTGACCGGTCCCGGTGGCTCCGCCGGGGCTGCCCTCGCCGCACACCCGGGTGTGGGCAAGATCGCTTTCACCGGCGAGACGACCACGGGCCAGGAGATCATGCGACTCGCCTCGGGCAACGTGAAAAAGATCTCGCTGGAGCTCGGTGGCAAGAGCCCCAACATCGTGTTCGCCGACGCGGACCTCGAGAAGTTCGCCCGCGAGTCACCGTTCAGCGTGTTCGAGAATGCCGGCCAGGACTGCTGTGCGCGGAGCCGGATCCTGGTCGAGCGGTCGGCGCATGACCAGGTCGTGGAGCTGTTCGCGGCGGCCACGCGGAACATCAAGGTCGGTGATCCGGCGGATGAGGCCACGGAGGTCGGCACGCTGGTCAGCGCGAAGCAGCGCGACAGGGTCGCGGACTACATCGAGATCGGTCTTGGCGAGGGGGCCACGATCGTCTTCGGCGGCACGGCACCGGACGATCCCGCCCTGGCCGCGGGCGCGTACCTGCTGCCGACGGTGTTCGATGGCGTGGACAACGACATGCGCATCGCGCGCGAGGAGATCTTCGGGCCGGTCGTATCGATCATCGCGTTCGACACGGAGGAGGAGGCGCTGCGCCTGGCGAACGCCACGCCCTATGGCCTCAGTGGATCGATCTGGAGTCGAGACATCGGCAAGGCGCTACGGGCGGCGAAAGCTCTCCAGGCCGGCGTGATCAGCGTGAATTCCAATTCGTCCGTCCATACGGAGGCCCCGTTTGGCGGCTACAAGATGTCCGGCATCGGGCGCGAGCTCGGGATGGGCGCCCTGGACCTCTATACGGAGACGAAGAACGTCTTCATCGACATCAGCTGAGTCGAGCATGGCCGTCGCGAGCACACGCACGGCCGCTGGACGCGCTACGATCGCGGCCTGATCGTCTCCAGGCATCGAGGGGTCCGGTCGTGGGTACGACACTCATGTGCTTTCCTGCCAACGACGCGACATTCAGCGACCTTGCGCATGGCGCGGTCGGTCGCGCAGGCACGCTGGCAAGTCCGGCCGTCCTCGAGTCCGAACTTCGAGCGACCTACCCCAACGTCGTGGTGCGGGCGCAGGATCCCGCCGCGAGACTAGGCTCCGCAGACAAGTGGTACGTCTACCGCGACGGTCGGCTGGTCGCGCAGCCCTCTGAAACGTGGTGGGAGGACGACCAGCTTCCGCGAGTCGTGATCGATCAGACGAATCGCTACACGGAGGCGAATGACGCGGCCTGTGCCCTGTTCGGCGTTCCGTACGGCCACCTGATCGGCCGGTCGTGGGAGGAATTCGCTGACGTGCCGGCGAAGGCATCCGCCGAGGCCCTCCGCCAGTCGCTGCAACGGGCGGGCCACGGCGACAGCACGTTCCGACTGACCCGTCCGGACGGCTCGAGATTCGACATCGATTACCACACCATCGTCTACGTCAGCGCTGCCACCGTCCTGTACGAGACGGTCATGCGCGAACGTCCGGATCAGGCTGGGACCGCGACCGCGATCCATGCAGCGATCCCGCCGGAGTCGAAGGCGACACCGACCTGACGCCGAACCAGGACGACTGGAGGTCGATGAGCGAGAACGTCTCGAACCAGAACAGGTCCACGCCACCTTCCAGGAGGCCGTCGATCGACTCTCGGTAGGTGCTGCGGATGTCCGCCTCGTCAAGATGGAGGTCACGCGTCGGGGCACCCCGCGGCCCAATGGACCCGGCCACGAGCACATCCCGGCCGGCCACGTCGCGGGCCTCGCGGGCGAGCTGTGCTCCGCGTCGCGCCAGTCGGCCTGCCCGGTCCGCGAGTCCGTGCGGCGCCAGGCGGACCCGATTCGCCCCGAAGGTGGCCGTCTCGATGATGTCCGCCCCAACCGTCAGGTATGACCCACATGCTATGCGGAAGGACGCCCAGTCGGAGCGAAGTTCCTTCGACGCGGCAACTCCGTGAGACCGCCCAGCTCGTGCTTGATCGCGGAGGTCAATACTTCATCGTGACACGCGCGTCGACTGCGCTGAATGGCCTATCGAGCCCGCTTCGCCGGTTCGTCGCGAGCACCCCTGGCGTATTCATCGTTGGCTGCCTACCCGGATAAGCGACTTGTCGACGATCGGAATCGATCTCTATTCGCTGAGCGATTTGCGCAGGCCGGGCGCCCTTCGGGTGCTCGGCGACGCATTCGACGCCGACGACCGGCTGCGACCGGATCGGATGGATCGGAACGATCCGATCCGCGAGAAGATTCGGAGCGCCGCGGACTACCTCTCGGGAGCCGAGGCGCTGCCGGCGCAGGGCCCCGAGTCGATTCTCTTCGAGCGTCGCTCGACGCCGCGCCTGGGCGGCGGTTTCTCCTTCGAGCGACGCGCCCCGGAGGATCTGGAGACGCCGCAGCGGATCTACCTGACACTCGAGGAGGAGATCCTCGCTGACGACCCGACCCTCGTCGGACCGCTCGGCGAGCTCTTCGGTCGGCTGGCCGACGCCTTCGATGGCTACTACGGCTTCGCGACGCACGGCAAGCTGCCATGGCAGCAGCGCGTGGAGCTGGTTGAAGCCGGCCGCCGCGGAGAGAGGGCGCCGCAATACCCGACGATGACCACGGACAAGACATCGGTCCGAGACGTCTACTGGATCAACTATTTCGGCCCGTCCTACGTCGAGCGCTGGGGAGATCGGCTTTCCGGTCTCGGGGTTCGGCAGGCCGAAACCGTCAACGGAGGCCGCGTGATCTGGGCTGCCGAGTCACCGTTCCTCTACGACGAGGCCGTCGGATCGACTTCGGACTACGCGTGGAAGCAGCCGTTCTATGACGCCCTCGGCCGCGACACGTTCGTCCACCTCCGTCAGCTGGCACCTCGCGGTGTACCGAGCTGGGACGACCATCGCCGGTTCGTTCGCCGGGTCGAGCCTCCGACGTGACTCCCGAGGAGCCCTCAACACGGGTCCTCGAGTCGGTCCGCGCGCTCCGGTCGATTGGGTTCTTCGCAGATCGGACCGGCAGCGACGCGGACGTTGCAGCGAGACCTTCGCTTCCAGACAAAGGGTCACGGGTGATCGGTTGCATTGATCGATACGGCCCTGAGCGTGCAGGGCTAGGGCCCCGGAACGTCAGTCTGGGGCACCAGCTCCTCGTGGCCAGCCCCGATCTGATCAACCACAGCGATCGGTCGCAGTTGGCCCGGCCCGAGGCGGCCGCCCGGCCCACCCCCGCCCGGCCCGGCCAGGCTCCGCCGCAGCCCGCCCGCCCCGGCGCGGCAACCCGCCGTCAGTCGCCGATCCGGCCCGGAGGCCAGGTGAGATCGGGCCGGCGAAGATCGATCCAGTCGCGCAAGGCCCACATCGTCGTTCGGAAGGCAAGCCCGGACCACGGGATCGATTCCGGAGCGAACGTCGCAATCTCGAGCGCCTCCGGGGTGGGCGCCGCCGTGCCGCCGACGATCCGAGCCTCGAACGCGATCGTCACGACGGCCGCCTCCAGGCGCGTATACAGCCCGATGAGCTCGCCGGGCTCGACGAGCAGGCCGGTTTCCTCCATCGTCTCGCGGATCGCCGCCTGATAGACGGTCTCGTCCACCTCAAGAAAGCCGCCGGGCTGCGCCCACTGACCCCGGCCGGGCTCGATCCCGCGCCGCAGCAGCAGGATCTCGCCCTGATCCGTGATGGGGATGGCGGTGACCACGAGGCGCGGATTGATGTAGGCGATGTGGCCACAATCTGGGCATGACAGCCGGTCGCGATCCTCGCCATCGATCTGCCCGAAGCGCAGTGCCGTCCCGCATCTCGAACAGAAGTTGAGGCTCCGCGCCATCCATTCGGGGACGCCGCGCCCGGAGTCAAGGTCCGTCGATCGACCGTCTGGACCGCGATCGATTCCGCCCATCGTCAGTTCGCCGGCCTAGGCGAGCATGACGGCCACCGCCGCCACGACGAGCGCGCCCAGACCAATGGCGCTGACCGCGACCCACGCCAGCCGGAACAGGCCCTTCCCGCGATCGACTCCCATCCAGGCCCAGGCGGAGCGCCAGATGCGGACGATGGCATCGGCGGTGGTGACCACGAGGAGCGGCGTTGCGACGATCACGCACAACTTTACGAGCGGGTCACCGAGCCGGGCGCCGAGGTTCAAGGCGGTGATCGCCACGGCGCCACAAATGAGCACGATCACGGACAGGTTGATGTAGTGCTTCTGGAGCGGCGTCGGGGCGACCTCGGGCACGGATCGGGGCGGCAGGCCCTGCAAACTGGGCGGCAGGATCGGTGCCGGCCGGACCGCCTGTCGATCGAGCGCCGGCATGCCGGGCTCCCAGCGCTCGTCATCCATCGTCACCGCCGGAGTGTAGCCCGAGGTCGTTCACAGCCGCGAGGTCGTCCGAGCCGGACGGTCCAGCGCTGCCGACGTCGCGTATCCGGCCTACTCGGAGCGATGCGCGTCGCCGCGACTGGCCAGCGGCGGATCGGCGTTGAACGCCCCGAAAAGCTCGTCCAGGGCCTCGTCCGACGGTTCGATCTCGACTCGTCCGTCCGGGGTCACGACCACCGGCGTGGATGTCAGGCCGAGCGCATGGAGGGACGCACGGGTGTCGCTCGCGGCGTCCAGATCGACATACCGGAATGGAAGGTCGGCATCGACCAACCACTGCCTGGCTCGCGTCGTGTCCTCGCACGAGTCCACCCCATAGATCACCGTGCGCGCCTTGTCACGGAACGGTCCAAGTGCATCCATGTCGTTGCCTCCATCCTGCGCCTTCGCTGGGCGGACTACAAAAAGCGCTCGATCAGGGCCTCGGTGGGCTCGATGGGGGTTTCGCAGGTCGGGCAGAAGTAGCGCGTTTCGAGGGCGGTGCCGCAGGTGTCGTGACGGAGGGGTTCGGCCTCGGTCGATCGGCGTGAGCCCCAGTCGGAGAGTAGTCGGAGGGCGGACGCGAGGTCCTTGCCGTCGGCGGTGAGGTCGTAGGCGAGGCGAGTGGGGCGATCCTGGTACGGCGTGGAGCGCAGGATCCCGGCGCGTTCGAGGCGTCGAAGCCGGTCTGTCAGGATGTTCGGCGCGATGCCCGCCACGCCGTCGCCGAGTTCGCCGAACCGACGCGGGCCATCGAGGAGAGCCTCGACGATCAGCAGGCTCCACCGATCACCGACCCGGTCGAGGGCGGCTTCGAGGGGTGTTGGTCGATCCATTCGATATCGATGGTACCTCGGGTGCTTGCCAGATGATCCTGACAGTAGTAACTTGCAAGTCACAAGTCACTAACCACGACAACTCGAGGAGCACGGAACCATGAGCATCATCGACGACATTGGCACGGCGGTCCGGACGGCCTCCGAGGCGGTCGGTCCTTCCATCGTCGGAATCGGTCGTGACGGGCGCGGGTCCGGCGTCGTCATCGCCGACGGCCAGGTCCTGACCAATGCCCACAACCTGCGCGGCGGCGAGGTCACCGTAAGGTTTGCCGACGGTCGATCGACTCCGGGCACGGTGACCGGCGTCGATGGCGATGGCGACCTCGCGGTCGTCTCGGTCGACACGGCAGGAGCTCGTGCGATCGATTGGGGAGCCGGCGACAACCTGACGATCGGGGCGCCGGTGTTTGGTGCCGCGGCGACGGTCGGTGGCGGTGTGCGCGTCACATTCGGCCTCGTGTCGTCCGTGTCGCGCTCATTCCGCGGGCCGGGCGGCCGACGGATCGCGGGCAGCGTCGAGCACACCGCGCCGATGGCGCCGGGCTCATCCGGCGGCGCGATCGTCAACTCGGCCGGCAAGTTCCTTGGCTTGAACACCAACCGGATCGGCGAGGGGTTCTACCTCGCGCTCCCGGCCGATGCCGCGCTCAAGACGCGGGTCGAGGCGCTTGGTCGGGGCGAGTCGGCGGAGCGGCCGCGGCTCGGCGTGGCGATCGCGCCATCACACGTCGCGCGGCGGCTGCGTCGGTCCGTGGGCCTCGCCGATCGCGAGGGGATCCTGGTCCGTGGCGTCGAGGACGGCTCGCTGGCGGATGCCGCCGGGGTGGAGGCCGGTGACCTGATCGTGTCGGCGGGTGGCTCGCCGGTCCGCGACGCGGACGATCTGCACGAGGCATTGGGGACGCTCAAGGCGCCATTCGAGCTCGGGCTCGTGCGGGGAGCGGAGGACCGGACCGTGACGGTGGCGGCTGGGGCGGTCCCGGTGGCGGCGGGCCCGGTGGAGCCGGGAGCCGAGCCGCAGGAGCGCACGCCCGGGGACGCGTAGCGGGGCCTCACGTGCGGGCCGGGCTGCGGCTCGGGCGGCCTGCGGCCCCGACGGTGGCTGATCGGTGTGGTTGATCAGATCGGGCCTGGCCGCGAGGGGCTCCTGCCCCGGGATGTCGTTTCGGGGCACCAGCTCCGCACGCTGGGGCTCAGATCGATCAATGCAGCCGATCACCCGGCGCCGGCTTGGCCTGCCGAGGCGCCGAGAATGCCTCATGCTCCCCTGGTGATCAGCACGACTCGGCATTGGGCACCGTTCGGCCTGGCCGCGATCCTGACGGCCAGTGGAGTAGCGCACTTCGTCCGCCCAGAGGCGTTTCTGCCGCTGGTCCCTCGAGGGCTCCCGGCACCGGGGGCGATCGTCGCCATCAGCGGCCTGCTGGAACTCATGTGCGCGGCGGGCCTGGTGACTCGCCGGTCGTGGGCGGGTCCAGCAAGTGCCGCGCTCCTGATCGCGATCTTCCCGGGCAACATCCAGTTCGCACTGGATCGTGCCGCGGACTCGGCGGCGGACCCGTTGCTCGTGGTCGGGGCGTGGCTGCGGCTGCCTCTCCAACTGCCGCTGATCTGGGCCGCGTTCCAGGGACGCCGAACCGGGTAGCATCAGCGACCGTGGAACGCCTCCTCGCCTGGTACCGGATCAGTTCGTCGGTCGGTGCCGTCGTCGCACTCGTCGTAGCCAACACGATCCCGCTGTTCGGCGTCCTCTTCCTCGGCTGGAACGTGTGGCTGATCCTGATCGTGTACTGGCTGGAGAACGGGATCGTCGGCGTCTTCAACGTCCTCAAGATGCTCCGCGCCGAGGGACCGATGGCCGCCGGCGAGGCCGGTGGCATGCGGATGAACGGGAAGCCGGTCGACGGGTCATCGAAGGCGGCGATCATCCCCTTCTTTGTGATGCACTACGGGATCTTCTGGGTTGTTCACGGGGTGTTCGTGCTGGCGCTGCCGGTCTTCAGCGACATGAGCCCGATGGCCTCGGAGACGATGACGTCCGGCTTCAATCCAGGCGCGGTCGTGCTGGCGGTCATCGCCCTGACCGTCAGTCACGGCGTGTCGTTCTACTGGAACTTCCTGCGCGGGGGCGAATACCGCCGGGTATCGGCGGCGGGCCAGATGTTTGCCCCGTATGCCCGGTTGGTCGTGCTGCATCTGACCGTGATCGGCGGCGGGATAGCGATCGCCTCGACCGGTGCACCGGCCGTGGCCGTGGTGATCCTGGTCGGGCTCAAGATCGTGTTGGACATCGGGCTGCATCTGGCCGAGCACCGCAGGGCGGGTCGGCCGCCGGGGATGGTCCCGGCCGCCTGATCCGGGCGGGGCGTTCGGGCAGGATTTCCTGACAGATCGCCACGGCATGGCGCCTCGGCCAACGATCGCGGTTCGCCCGGGCCAGCGGGGGGTGCCGGTGTGCTCCTGCCGAGCGCGAGCCAGCCTCGATTGTCGCGCTCGGCGTCGATTTCTGACCAGGACCGAGCCCAAGCGTCATGGATCGAAGGTCTGGCAGGAAACCAGGCCCGGGTGGCGGCATCTGGCTCGCGGCTACCGCGGGCGGCTACGGCGGGCGGGTACGCGGGCGACGTCGCGCGCTACAGCTCCGGCCCGCGGACGGCAACGGGCGTCCAGGCTCGCGCGCTACAGCTCCGGCCCGCGGACGGCAGGCGGGCGCGACGCGCCGCGCCGCTCAGCCCTCAGCGTTGGACGGGTCGTCCAGGACGCTCTGGGTCTGCGCCGCGCGCCACGCCGCCAGGCGAGCCGCCAATGCGTCGTCGCCAAGGGCCAGGATCTGCGCTGCCAGCAGCCCGGCATTCAGCCCATTGCCGATGGCCACCGTCGCCACCGGCACGCCCCGCGGCATCTGGACGATGGACAGCAGCGAATCCATCCCACCCAGATGCTGGGTCGGGATCGGGACCCCGATCACCGGCAGGAGCGTCTTCGCGGCCAGCATGCCTGGCAGGTGAGCCGCACCCCCGGCGCCAGCCACGATGACCCGGATCCCGCGCCCGGCGGCCTCCTCCGCGTACCGGAACAGCTGGTCCGGCGTCCGGTGCGCCGAAACGACGCGCAGCTCAGCCACGACTCCGAGCTCGACAAGGACGTCGCGGGCCGCCTCGAGCACGGGGAAATCAGACCGGCTGCCACCCACGACACCGACCAGCGGCGAACGCTGGATGTCCGAACTCAAGCCTCGATCTCCTTCCCGGATACCCAGCGCAGGTGAGCCGCCGCGGCCCGGGCACGCTCCAGCGCCTCGTCCACGGTGGCGTCCAGTGCCGTGAGGTGACCCATCTTGCGACGCTCGAACACGTGGCGCTTGTCGTAGAGGTGCAGGTGCACGGACGGATCGGCCAGTGCGCGACCCACGCCGAGCGCGTCCAGCCGCGCCGGGCGGCCCTCGCCGGTCCCGAGCAGGTTGACCATCGCGCTCGGCGCCAACGCGGCCGTCGACCCGAGATCGAGCCCGCAGATCGCCCGGATGTGCTGCTCGAACTGCGACGTCGCGGCGCCCTCGATCGACCAATGACCGCTGTTGTGAACCCGCGGCGCGAGCTCGTTGACCACAAGACGGCCGTCCGCCATGAGGAACAGCTCGGCAGTCAGCGTACCGACAAGACCCATCGCAATGGCCAGCCGCTCCCCGAGCTGGGCAGCACGCTCGGCCACATCGAGCGTAACCGGGGCCGGCGCGACCGTCTCCGCGAGGATGCCGTCCTCATGCACGTTCCGAGCCAGCGGGAACACCGCCGTTCGGCCATCGACTCCGCGCGCGATGATGACGGACAGCTCAGCGAGGAACGCCAGTTCCGATTCCACCAGCATCGATTCACCCGCGGGCCGCCCGAGACCGCCGATCGCGTCATCGATATCGCCGGCTGCATGAAGACGGAGCTGACCGCGCCCGTCATAGCCGCCGGTCGCGACCTTTAGCCGGACCGGCAAACCGAGCGACGCCACGGCATCGCGCAGCTCGGCGGTCGTGGAGACCTCCCGCCATGGCGCCACCTCCCCGCCGACCCGCTCCACGAAGCGGCGCTCCGCGAGCCGATCCTGCGTCACCAGCAATGGGACCCGCCCCGGCCGGACCGGCGCGATGGCATCGATCGCATCCACGACCTCCACCGCGACGTGCTCCAGTTCGTAGGTCACGACGTCGCTGATGGCCGCCAGCCGCAGCGCACCCCCCACATCGTCGTACCCCGCGACGATCACCCGGTCCGCCAGTGACGCTGCCGGACAGGCCGGGTCCGGATCGAGGACGGTGATCCGGTAGCCCATCGCCCGGGCCGCGAGCGCCAGCATCCGGCCGAGCTGCCCGCCACCCAGGATCCCTATGGTCGCCGGCGGGACGATCGGGGGCCGCTCCACGCCGAGCCGTCGCTGGACGTCGGCGATCCAGGCCTGCTTCTGGTACGTGTACTGGTGGCCCTCGGTGAGCCCGCCCTCGACGATGCCGGCCTTGAGTCGTGCGTACTCGCGGGTCAGTTCCGGGTCGGCCAGCAGCGCATCGCGGAAGGCGACATCGCGGGCCAGCTCCTCACCTCCGGGCTGGACGTGAACGTGGATGCGGAACGTGGTCCCGCCACGGACCATGGAGCCGACGAGCATGGGACGCGTTGCCGGCCACGGATCCGGCCCCGGCTGCGGCCCGAATCCGAACTCCCCCAGGATCGCCGCGACCGCCGTTACGTCCGCAGGCTCCGTGGCGATCGCGAGGTCCACGACACCCTTGCCAGACAACCCGGGCACGGCCGTGCTGCCGATATGTTCCACCGCGAGATCCGGCCGATATTCGCGCACCAGCGCGGCCACCGCAGCGGCGACCTCACCGGCGCCCGGGTCCCACGGCACGACCGTGGCGGCCAGGCGCTCGTACGGACCGATGGGAAGTGAACTACTCACCGCCCGAGTGTAATCGGCAGCCCGACGCGGGGCGCTCGATGACGAACGGCAGCCGGTGTCGTCCGCTAGCATCGGGAAGATGCCCGAACGACTCCCCCTCATCCTCGATGTCGACACCGGCATCGACGACAGCCTCGCTTTGCTCTACGCCGCAGCCTCGCCGGAGGCGGAACTGGTCGCGGTGACGTGCGTGGCCGGCAATATCGACGCCCCGCAGGTCGGGGTCAATACGCGGGCCATCCTGGAGCTCGCCGGCCGGACGGACGTCGAGGTCGCGATGGGCCGCCAGATCCCGCTGGTCCGGGCGCTCGAGACGACGCCAGAGACACACGGACCACGCGGCATCGGCTATGCCGAACTGCCGCCGCCCGTCCGCCCGCTGAGCGACCGCCACGCGGTGGACCTGATCATCGACGAAGCCCGGCGTCGCCCCGGTGAGATCACCCTCGTCACGCTCGGGCCCCTGACCAACCTCGCTGTGGCCGTCCTCCGCGAACCGGACCTCCCTCGCCTCCTCAGGGGTTTCGCGCTGATGGGCGGCGCGTTCGGCGTCCCCGGCAATACCACCCCCACCACCGAGTGGAACATGCATTGCGACCCGGACGCCGCGAAGATCGTCCTGCGTGGGTGGGCGAGCGCCATGGAACGCGACCCCTCGATCCCACGCCCCCTGGCGCTCGGTCTCGACGTGACCGAAAGCGCGCGGATCGGTCCGGAGCACCTCGTCAGGCTCGCCCGGCGGGCGGGCAGCACGCCAGACGATTCGATCGCTCTCTCGGGCGAGGGCGTCGGCGACCCGATGGCCGCGCAACGTTCCGTTGCATCCAACCCGATCGTGCGCTACGTCGCGGACGCCCTGCGCTTCTATTTCGAGTTCCATGCCCGATACGACGGGTTCTACGGCGCCTTCATCCACGATCCGCTGGTGGTCGCCGCGACTCTGGACCGAGCCCTCGTGACGACCGAGGCGCTGTACGTCGACGTGGAAACCCGGGGCGAGATCACGTCCGGGATGACCGTCGCGGACCGGCGGCACCTCACCGGCCGCACGGCCAACGTCGATGTCGCGGCGACAGCCGACGTCGAAACGTTCCTCGATCGATTGATCGAGCGCATCGGCGGCCTCGCGGCCGAACGCGCGACCGCGGCGGACTGACCGCTCGATTCAGCGCCGGCCGACAACGAGCAGCCTCCAGCAGACCCGGGATCGTCCCGGCGACCGTGGCCGCCAGCACGGCCAGCAGCCCGAGGCCGAGGGCGATGAGGGCCGACCGTCGCGACGCATCGAGTGGATCGATGGCCATCGTCAACGGGCCTGGCCGGTCAAGGGCTTACGCGCGACGACCCACAGGAACAATGCGGCATGGCGGTCCTCGGGCTCCTCCACGACACGCGCTTCCTCGATGTCAAACCCGGCCTCGCGAACCAGCACGCGGTTACGCCTGGCCCCGTGGTGGCTGAAGAACATCGGCACGCCCAGCCAGTCCGCCTCGACCTCGTCGGGCGAGTCCTGGGCACCCATCGAGGCGAGGAAGACCCCGCCGGGTCGCAGCCAACCGAAGATCCGGCCGAGCAGGGCCGGCTGGTCCGCCTTCGGGACGTGGGTCAGGGAGTAGAAGGCCGTGACCGCGTCGAGGCTCTCCCCCGGCAGATCCAGGGCCGTCATGTCCGCCTGGACGAAGCTCGCCTCGGGGACCTTCGCTCGGGCCAGCTCGATCTGACGGGCCGAGAGGTCCACCCCGGTGACGTGGCGCCCAACGGCCAGCGCGCGGGTCATCGGCACACCCGCACCGCAGCCAAGATCGAGGACATCGGCACCCGCGGGGATCAGGTCGAGGGCCCGTTCCAGCCAGGCCAGGCGAGTCGACGAGGGACGGGCCGCGCTCCACTCGAAATAACGATCGGCGATGAGGTCGTAGCCATCCGCCACGATCTGCCGTGGGTCAGCCACCGACGACGAGATCGATTTCGTGGACCTGCGCGTCCAGGATCCGCCACGCGCGGACACCCGGCTCCCCGGTCGTCGGATCCGCCTCGGTCTCGCTCAGGGACACGAGCAGGTACAGCGCGTCCGGGTAGAAGGCGAGACCGATATCCGTCGGCGAGGGCACGCCGGGCGTGTGGGTGTGGGAGTGGACGATTCCCCAGAACGCCTCATCGGCGTCGTCCGTCGCAATCGTGAGCCGATACAGGTCGTCCGGATCGATCTCGTAGCGGTATGGGGAGGCGGCCTTGTTGCGGGTCGGCTCGTAGCGCAGCGCCACACCACCCGTCGCCGCCGGCCCGGACCCGATGATCAGGCCGCAGCTTTCGTTGGGGTAGCCCGCCCGCGCGTCGGCGATGATCGCTGAGCGGATCGGCCCGGGCAGCACGACCGACGCGGGCCCGGGATGCGCGCCTCGCTCGCCGATCACCACCAGTTGACGCCGCCTTCGAGCGCCTCCTCCATCTCGTCGAAATCGGTCGTGAACGTGCCTGCTGAGAGGTACTTCCAGCCGCCGTCCGGCAGCAAGGCGACGATCGTCCCCGAGGTCATCGCGGCCGCCTCCCGAGCCGCCGCGACCAGAACGGCCCCGCACGACGGCCCGCCAAAGATCCCCTCGCGAAACACGAGGTCACGCAACGCGGCGATCGCGTCACGGTTGGAGACGAGGTACTTCGCGTCGATCAGCGATGGGTCGAGGATCTCCGGGATGAACCCCTCATCGAGCGAGCGCAGACCCTGGACAAGTTCGCCCGGCAATGGCTCGGCGGCCACGATCCGCACCCCGCCCGGCTTGTGCTCGCGCAGGTAGCGTGACACGCCCATCAGCGTCCCAGCTGTGCCCAGCCCTGCCACGAACACATCGATCTCCGGGCAATCGGCCAGGATCTCGGGGCCGGTCGTCTCGTAGTGGGCGAGCGGGTTGGCCGGGTTGCCGTACTGGTATGGCATCACGAAGCGGTCGTCGCGGGCGACGAGATGCTTGGCCAGCGCGATGGCCCCATTCGATCCCAGGGCTCCAGGGGAATCGATCACCTCCGCGCCGAACAGCGCCGCCATCTGGCGTCGCTCGTTGGTCACGTTGTCCGGCATCACGAGCGCCACCCGGTAGCCCTTGCGCCGGCCGATCATGGCCAGGGCGATGCCGGTGTTCCCTGACGTCGGCTCGAGGATGATCGAGTCCTCGTGGAGCAGGCCGCGGGCCTCCAGATCCTCGATGAGGTACTTCGCGACGCGGTCCTTCACGGAACCCGTCGGATTGAGCATCTCCAGCTTGGCGAAGATGTGGACCGCCGGGTTGGGACTCATCCGCGGGATCTCGACCAGGGGCGTATGACCGATCGCATCCAGGATGTCGGCAAAGCGCCCACCGTGGCGCGCCAGGTCGTCGTGGGCGTGCGCGTGGTCGTGATCGGTGTCGGCCAGCCGCCCGATGGCCACGGTCAGCCGCCGGCCATGGCCGGGAGCAGGCGGACCTCATCGGTCGGCGCGACCGGCGTATCGAGGCCCGCGAGATAGCGCACGTCCTGACCGTTGACATAGACGTTGACGAATCGATTGAGATCGCCGTCCTCGGTCAGGAGCTGGCCACCGAGCGCCGGGTGACGCTCGACGAGACCGGAGACCAGGGCCCGGATGGACTCGCCGTCGATCTCGAGCGACTTCACGCCCCCGACGTTGGCGCGCAGGACCGACGGGATGAAGACCGTGCTCATGCCGGACCGCCGAACGAGCCGGTCATCAGGAACGGCGCGGCCACGTTGACGCCATCGACCTGCATCGGGCGGCCGGCCTTGCGCGCCGCGACCGCGTCGTCCGAGCAGACCGGGCACTTGGGGTCACGCCGCAGCTGCAGCTCCGTGAACTCCGTTTCGAGGGCATCGAACAGGACCAGCCGGCCGGCCAGCGTATTCCCGATCCCGAGCAGGACCTTGAGCGCCTCGTTGGTCTGGAGCAGGCCGAGGATACCCGGGACCACGCCAAGGACGCCGGCCACGGAGCAGCCGGGTGCGAGCTCCGGCGGCGGCGGGGTGGGATAGAGGCAGCGGTAGCACGGACCCTCGTACGGGACGAAGGTCGTGAGCTGGCCCTCGAACCGGAAGACGCTGGCGTGGACGACCGGGATGCCGGCCACGACCGCCGCGTCGTTGAGGATGTAGCGGGTCTCGAACGTATCCGTGCCGTCGAGGATGACGTCGTAGCCGGCGATGAGCCGCTCCACGTTGGCGGCGACAAGCATCTCCTCGTGCAGGACGACCTTGACGTCCGGGTTGAGGGCGTTGATCGCGATCCGGGCGCTCTCCACCTTGCGCTCGCCGATGCGATCGGTCGTGTGCACGATCTGGCGCTGGAGGTTGCTGAGATCGACGACGTCGAAATCGACCAGGCCGATCGTCCCGACGCCAGCGGCGGCGAGATAGAGCGCGGCCGGTGAACCGAGGCCGCCTGCGCCGATCAGGAGCGCCTTGCTGGCGAGCAGCTTCGCCTGCCCGGCCGAGCCGACTTCCGGGATCAGGAGATGACGGCTGTAGCGCTGCTTCTGCTCGGCGTTCATGACGACCGGCGTATCGAACGCGAGACCGGCGCTCTTCCAGCCCTGGAACCCTCCGGCCATCGACCTGACGTCCGTGTAGCCCATCTGCTGGAGGGTCTGAGCGGCGAACAGCGAGCGGACGCCGCCGGCGCAGTACAGGATCACGGGCTGGTCACGGTCTGGCGCGACGGCCTCGATCTGGCCCTCGATATAGGACTTGGAGACGTGGCTGGCGCCGGGCACGTGGCCCTGCTCCCATTCGGACGCCTCTCGGACGTCGACGATGGTCGCGGCGTCTGGCGGGAGGGCATCCACCTCCTGGACGGACACTTCGGGAATCTGGGTGCGGGCTTCCTTGAGGAGGTCCGCATAGGACTTTGACATGGCTGGCTGGCTCCGGATGGTCGACGGGCTGGCCGCTCGCGCGGCCAGGGCGGGTGAGTAGGGAGGGTGGCCCGTGACGGCCGCCGGCGGTCAGGCCGGCTCGTGACACCTGCAGCGGCCCATCAGGACTGGGCCTTCGCCGTTTCGGCGGCCGGCGCCGCGCCGAGGTCACGCAGCACGTGCTGGAGTGAGTCGTGGCTGAGCATCGCGCACTTGAGACGGGCCGGGCTGATATCGATGCCCAGGAGGTCCAGCAGATCGTCCGCACGGATCGCGGCCACCTCCGCGAGCGGCTTGCCCTTGATCTCGTCGGTCAGGAGGCTGGCGCTGGCCTGGCTGATGGCACACCCGCGGCCAGTGAACCCGACTCGCTCCACGATGCCGTCCTTGACGCCCACCATCAACGTGATCCGGTCGCCACACAACGGGTTGGCGCCCTCGTACGAGGCGTCCGGGTCCTCGACGACCCCGAAGTTGTGGGGCCGCCGGTAGTGCTCCAGGATGTAGTCGCGATACAGGTCGTCCATGCTCGCCCGAGTGTAGCGCAGGATGTCCAATCCCGACCGCGGGACTAGGGATTATCCAGAGATGACCGAGACGGGCTCGGGCCTCGGACATCGGCGCGCGACGGGTCCAAGATTGACAGAGCTGCTGACACACGTACACTGTGCGCACATTTCCTGTGGAGGCACCATGAATATCACGTTGGCGATCGATGAGAAGCTGGCGAAAGACGCACGTCGTGCCGCGCAGAGCATGGGAATGAGCCTGAACCAGGCGGTGCGGGCCTACCTCGAACGCCTGGCAGGCCGTGATCAGCTTGAGGCGGAATTGACCGCGTTCGAGCAATCCGCTCGTAGCCGGCCCACTGGCGAGCGACGCTGGAAGTTCGATCGCGAAGAACTGCATGAGCGCCCGTAGCTTCGTCGATACGAACATCCTGCTCTATGCAGACTCGCCAGCTGAGCCCGAGAAGCAGTCGATCGCGCTGGCGCTGATCGCCGAGCAGCTGCGTTTGGGTTCGGGCGTGATCTCGATGCAGGTCCTGCATGAGTTCGCCGCAGCCGGATTGAAGAAGCTCGACCTGGCCGACAGCCTGGTGCAGAGCCGCATCGACCTGTACTCGCGGTTCGAGATCGTGATGCCCGGCGTCGGCGCCCTGAAGGAAGCGCTCGCGCTGCGGGTCATGTACACGCTTTCGTTCTGGGACGCCTTGATCATCCAGGCAGCGCATGACGGCGGTTGTACGCGTTTGCTCAGCGAAGACCTGGCCACCGGCTCGACGATCGGCGGCGTTCTGATCGTCAACCCGTTCGACGGTCAGACATCGATCGGACTCGGTGCGCGGTGACAACGGACCCTTGCCGTTGGCCGCCGGTACGAAGCTCCTGCCGCAGACGCGGTCCCGGCCCGGTATCGTCGCAGGTCGGTGGTCACCCAGCTCCAACTCCCCCACTCGTTCACGATCGAAGGCCAGGCGGCCAGACGCGGCTTGATCCCGCGGATGCCGGCTGGTGAGCGGCTGCTCGCCGACATCACGACGTGGCTTCGGGCCGAGTACGCCGACGAGGCCCGGATCGTCGAACAGCGCTCGTCCGCCGAGGGCCAGTCGGAGCTGACGATCGGCCTGCATCCGGCGGCGCCCGACGTCGTCATCAGCGCGACCGATATGGGGCGGGTGACGGTCACCGCGGAAACGGCGGCTGCGGGTCCCGGCTACCACCGCTTCGTCGGTCGGGTGATCGAGCGGATGGGCCTCGACGCTGCCATCGATTGGTCGACCGACGAGATCGATCGATTTGCCTTCGCGGATCGTCCGACCGTCGAGCGGGCCTATCTCGGCTGGCTTGGGCCGACGCTGGCGCAGGCTCGCAATGGTCGGCGGCGCGGGGCGACGGGCATCCATCTCGGCCTGCCGGAGCGAACCCGCTTCAGCGTCGATTCGGCGATCGCCACGGCGCTCGGGCCGCGCGACGACGCGTGGATCGAGGCGGCCATCGCCGACCCGCGCGTCGCTATCGAGATCACTCCGTGGTGGTCCGACGCGACCGATCCGCGCTACCTACTCAATCGCGCGCTGGTGTTGATGTGGACCGAGGTACGCTGGCGCTCGCCGGCTGTTTCCGGCGAGGCCGCATTGCTCAACGAGGTCCATCGACTGCTCACGCGTGCGTTCCCGATCGATCCCGATCTGCCGTACCCGTGGCCGGAGTGGTCCGAGATCGTGGCGTTTGGCGGGATCGACGATCCGATGGCGCGCCAGGTCCTCGCCCGGGCGGCCGCGACGCCACCAGCCGACGAACCGATCGGCTACCGGCGGGCAGCGGTCCGCATCACCCACGAGGGTTGGAGCCTGGAGGTTCCGGGTGACTTCGCCGAGCGACGGACGCCCGACGAGTGGTGGGGCGGCGGCCTGGGTCGGCGGATCACGCTGGCTGCGGTCGCCACAGGATCGCTGAGTGCCCAGGCGTTCGTCAGCCAGTTCTCGGCGGATCTCGGCGATCAGGCGCTGACCCATCGGGCGGGGCCGCTCGTCGGTCGTGCCCGGGTCTCGACGGACCCGAGCTCAGGCGTCGAGATCGGCGTCCTCGACGGCTACTCCGCGATCACTGGATCCGGGGCCGCGATCCGCATCGAATTCGACGATGCGGTGGACTGGCAATGGGCGCTCGAGATGTGGCGGTCGCTCGCCCCGGGCTGAGGCGGCGGGCAGCGTGGCGGAGACGGCCGTTGCGGATGAGCCGGCCGTACTGCGGCGTCAACCTCGGTCTTCACGGTTCCTGCCATCGACGCGCGCCCGCACGTCAGCTGTTGAAGACGCGCTGGACTTCCTTGAGGCCGGCCGCCAGCGCATCGATGTCCGTGGTCGTCGTGTACACGCTGAAGGAGGCGCGAGCCGTGGCCGTCAGGTCCAGGCGCTCGTGGAGCGGCATGGTGCAATGGTGGCCGGCCCGGACGGCGATGCCGTAGCGGTCCAGCACCTGGGCCACATCGTGAGGGTGGATGCCGGGCAGGTTGAACGGGACCACGCCGCCGCGCAGGTCGGGATCCATGGGCCCGTACAGCTCGATCCCGGGCACGTCGCGCGGGAGCACCTCGAGGGCGTATGTGACGAGCGCGTGTTCGTGCTCGCGCACGGCGTCCATGCCGATGTCCATCAGGTACTCGGCGGCCACGCCCAACCCGATCGCGTCACCGACGGCAGGCGTCCCCGCCTCGAACTTCCAGGGGATCTCGTTGAACTCGCTCCGCCGCAGGTGGACCTCGCGGATCATCTCGCCGCCGGCGAGGAACGGGGGCATCGATTCAAGGAGTTCACGCCGCGCCCATAACGCGCCGGAACCCATCGGCCCGAGCATCTTGTGGCCGCTGAAGGTATAGAAATCGGCGTCCAACGCCTGGACGTCGACCGGCACGTGCGGGACCGCCTGCGCCCCGTCGACAAGGACCAGCGCCCCGGCTGCGTGCGCCATATCGATCATGTCGCGGACCGGATTGATGGTCCCCAGCGTGTTCGACACGTGGGTGAACGCGACGAGCCGGGGCTTCAATCGAAGCAGCACCTCGAACACGTCGAGGCGGAGGATCCCGTCGTCCGTGATCGGGATGAATTCCAGGTCGCCATCGACGTCCTGGACCAGGAGCTGCCACGGCACGAGATTGGCGTGGTGCTCCATCTCGGTCAGGATGATCTGGTCGCCGCGGCGGATGTTGCGCCGACCCCACGAGTAGGCCACGAGGTTGATCGCCTCGGTCGCGTTGCGGGTGAACACGACCTCGTGGCTGTCCGGGGCATTGATGAATCGGGCCACCTTGACCCGAGCCGCCTCGTACGCGGCCGTGGCCTTCTCGCCGATGGTGTAGATGCCGCGATGGACGTTGGCGTTGTACTCGCGGTAGTAGTCGGCGACGGCATCGATCACGACGCGCGGTTTCTGGCTGGTCGAGGCGGAGTCGAGATAGACCAGCGGGTGGCCGTGAATCTCCTGCTCCAGGATCGGGAAGTCGTGCCGCAGGGCGCCCGGATCGAGCGCGCGGCGGTCCGTCGTCTCGAGGGCCACGGTGGTCGTCGCCCGACTAGCGGGCGGCCTCCACGGGCTGGCGGTCGTGCTCCAGGTCGAGTTCCGGACCCTTGGGCACCAGGAGCGCCTCATCGGGGAGGTCCGGAGACAGGCCGGCCTCGCGCAGGATCGGGCCATAGCCCTCCTCCTCGAGCCGCAGCGCCAGGTCCTTTCCGCCGCTCTTGACGATCCGGCCCTGGGCCAGCACGTGCACGACATCCGGGGTGATGTAGTTGAGCAGGCGCTGGTAGTGAGTGATCAGCAGGACGCCGAGATTCGGGTTGAGCATCGCGTTGACACCCTCGGCGACGATACGCAGGGCATCGATATCCAGCCCCGAGTCGGTCTCGTCGAGGATGGCCATCTCCGGCTCGAGCACCGCCATCTGGAGCATCTCCAGACGC
>JANOIS010000261.1:0-17579 GCA_031407755.1 Chloroflexota bacterium
TAGGCGACGCCGCGCTTGCGTGGGATGCCGACGAGTTCCAACAGCTCCCCGGCCCGCCGGCGCGAATCCTCCCGGGTCTGGCCAAGACGAAACTCGATGGGCTCGGCGATCTGGTCGCGCACCCGGCGCACGGGATTGAGCACGTTCATCGCGCCCTGGAACACGATGGCGATCTCGCGCCATCGGTAGCGCTGGAGTTGGCGCTCGGTCTTGGGCACGAGATCGATCCCAAAGAGGTTGACGCTGCCCCCGGCGATCTGACCGTTCGAGGGCAGGAGCCGCACGAGGGACAGTGCGGTGGTCGTCTTGCCGCACCCGGACTCCCCGGCGATCCCGAGCGCCTCGCCGTCCTCCACCCGGAAGCTGACACCGCGGACCGCCTCGACCCGCCCGACCGGAAGCGAGAAATGGACGGCCAGGTCCCTGACCTCCAGCAATGGCGCGGTCGGGTCCGCCTGCTTGGGCAGCGGCCCACTCCGACGACCCGATGCGGGTGCGTCGGGAACTCCCTCGGCGGTCACCGCCGACCCCGCAGCTTCGGATTGAGGATGTCGTCAAGCGCACCACCGACCAGCGTGAATGCGAGCACCACCAGGATGATCGCGATTCCAGGAGGCGCCAGCACCCACCAGGCACCGAGTCCGGCGGCCCCATCCGCCTGGGCCTGGTTGAGGAGCTGGCCCCACGACGGCTGGAACGGATCGCCGAGGCCGATGAACGACAGCGTCGTCTCGGTCAGAACGGCGCCCGCGAACGTCAGGACCGTGTTGGCGACGATGAGGTTGACGACGTTGGGCAGGATGTGGCGGCGCATGATCCAGCCAGGCCCCGCGCCAACCACGCGCGCACGATCGACGAACGCCCGTTCGCGCAAGGACAGGGTCTGGCTGCGGATGATCCGTGCCGTTGCGGCCCACGACGTGATCCCGATGACCACGACGATCACGACCAGGGTGACCCGCATCCCGAACAGCTCGGCCTGACTGCCGATGATGTCGAGCAGGATCGGCGCAAGGATCAGCGCCAGGACGAATGTCGGGAGCACCAGGAAGAAGTCCGTGATGCGCATGAGGAATGTGTCGATCCGTCCGCCGAGGAAGCCGCTGACGATCCCGATGAGGGCGCCGATGAACACCGTGATCACGGTTGCGAGCAGGCCGATGAACATCGACACGCGCGTCCCGTGGACGGTGAGGTTGACGATATCGCGGCCCTGCCGGTCCGTCCCGAACAGGTGGGCGGCGCTTGGGGGGTCGAAGCGCTCCCCGGTCGCGGTCACGACGTTCTGGAGCGGCCCGACGAACAGTTCTGGGGCAATGGCGAGGATGGCGAAGACCGCCAGGATGACCCCGCCGATGAGCCCGTCCCGGCGCCTGACGAAGCGACCCGCAAACGTACCGAATCGACGGGCCTGGAGTCCGAACCACGCGCGACGGACGTCCTCCAAGCCGGCCGCGTCGGTGTCCGCGGTCATGTGCGCACCCGCGGATCGAGCAGGCTGTAGACCAGGTCGGCGAACAGATTGGCGAACACGACGAACACCGCAAGGAGCAGGAAGATGCCCTGGAGCACCGGGTAGTCGCGGGCGGAAAGGGCATCCACGGTGAGCGTCCCGATGCCTGGCCAGTTGAATACGACCTCGGCCGTGATCGCGCCGGCGATGACGTAGCCGAACTGGATCGCGACGATCGTGACCGCGGGGAGCAGCGCGTTCGGCAGCGCGTGCTCACGCAGGATGTGCCCATCGTTCAGTCCCTTGGCCCGAGCGGTCTGGACATAGTCCTCGGACAGCGTCTCGATGATCGACGAACGCATCAGGATGGAGTACAGACCGATCAGACCCAGCGACACGGTTGCCAGCGGCAGGACCAGGTGATGACCGAAGTCGAGGAGCTGATCGACGAACGACGCGTACTGCCGGCCCGCCGACAGCATGCCGTTGGTCGGAAACCACCCGAGGCCAGACGCGAACACCACGAGCAGGAACATGCCCAGCACGAAGTACGGCGTCGCGTACAGGATCAGGGACACCCCGTTTCCGACGTAATCGACCACACCGCCACGACGCCAGCCGGCGTAGGCGCCGAGACCCATCCCGACCACGATCGCGATGATCTCGCCGAGACCGAACAGGATGACCGTCGGCCAGATGCGGCTGCCCAGGACCTCCGTCACCGGTTTTCCTTGGTACTTGTACGAGAGGCCAAAATCACCCTGGGCGGTTGACGCGACGAACGACACGAACTGGTCCGGAAAGAGCGGCTTGTCCAGGCCCCACTTCTCCCGGAGGTTGTTCTTGACTTCGGCCGAGATATTGGGGTTGCGGGTCAGGACCCGCTCCGGGGACCCCGGCATCGCCCGGAACAGGATGAAATTGAGCAGGATGATGAACAGGATGGTCAGCCCTGCCTGGAGGATGCGCCTAGCCAGGAAGCGCGAGCCCACGAGGGTTCGAGGTCAGGCCGAAAGGACCGCGCGAAGGCGGCCCCCACAGCCAGAGAAGGACGCGCGGGCCGAAGCCCGCAGGATCACTCCTCCTCCACCAACGTGGTCGGTCCTCGTCGGCGGCGGCGGCGGATGAGCAGCAGCGCGACGACAGCGATCCCGACGAGACCCAGGATCCCGGCAAGCAACGCCGTGTTTGTCCCAAATCCCCCCGCGGCGCTCACGAGTTTGAGCTGGGTGTACCCGTACGGTCCATACCCAAAGAGCGGGGTGCCGTTGTCGGGCTGGTTCACCCAGCCGGTGAATCGATCGGTTCGATAGACATGCAGGGCGGCGTCGTAGTAGAGGATGTGATACGGCGCCTCGTTGTAGACGATCTCCTGCATCTGGTCCATGAGGACCTTGCGCTCCTCGGGGCTCGTCGCGACATTCTGCCCTATGAACAGTTCGTCATAGGTCGGGTTGCAGTACATGCTGTCGCTTGTATTGCCGATCTGGTCGCAGGTGAAGATCTCGAGCAGCGAGTTGGGATCGACGTCGCCGCCCCAGGCCCAGATGAAGAGGTCGTAATCCGCCTTGTAGTCGGCCGTCGGATCGGCTTCCGGCGGCAGCATCAGATCCACCAATGTGTCCGAGCTGTATTGCGTCGGATTGACAGCGATCCCGAGGTCGCCCCACCAGGTCTTGATGAACTCGGCGGTGGTCGCGTAGGTCGTGTCCGAATCCGGGAACACCATGTCCAGGACGATCGGGTTGCCTTCCTTGTCCAGTCGCCGGTTCTGGGCGTCGAGCACATAGCCCGCGGCCTCCAGCTTCTGCGCAGCGACGGCCAGATCGAACGTCCGGATGGTGGCCGGCTCCTTGTGCCATGCCGTCTGGAACGGCGGAACCTGGGTGGTCCCGACCTCGCCGTACCCGCCGAGCACGTCTTCCACCAGTCGTACCTTGTCGACGGCGTACCCGAGCGCATCACGGAAGGCGGCGTCGAGCAACGCCGGTGTGGACGGTCCCCCGCCCTCGATCGACTTGCCGGTGCCCGTGCCGTACGTGTTGAAGCCGAGTTCCGTGAAGCCGTTCGCGGTCCCGGCGACGGTCGTGATGTTCTCGACACCCTTGAGCTGGTCGAACTGGTCCGACAGCACGTTCTGCGCGTAGTCGAGCTCGCCGCTCCGGACCGCCTGGGCCATCGTGTCCTCGGTCGTGAAGAACTGGATCACCACCTCGTCGGCGGCAAGGTCACCGGCGGTCCAGTTGGGGTTCTTGGTGAACCGAACGAACTGGCCGGTCTGCCAGTCCTGGGCCTGGTACGGGCCGGAGCCGACGATCGGCGGATCGAACGTGTCATCGCAGATGGTCGCTGTCTTCGACTCCCACACGTGAGCCGGCAGGATGGGCACATAGGTCTTGAGGATGCGATCATTTGGACGATCCAGGGTCACGACCACGGTCTCGGGGTCCGGGGCGGTGACGGTGGTGACGCCGGCGTTGACAAGATACGGGTCGATGTAGCCGAGACACAACGCGCCCGCCTCGGAAGCGACCGCGTCCAGCGCGATCTGGATCGAGAAGCGTACGTCCTCGGACGTCGCCGGCTCGCCGTCCGACCAGAGTTTGCCGGTGGCGATCTTGAACGTGTACTCCGTGCCCGCGGCGTTGGCCGTCCAGGACTCCGCGAAACCGGGCACGGGCTCCAGCTTCTGACCGAAGCCGACGAGCAACTCGTAGTTGAGGGTGAAGACCTCGAACCCAACGACCAGGGCCGTCTTATACGGGTTCATCGCATCGAGGTCCTGGCTCGTGCCGACGCGGAGCACGTTCGCCGTCTGGGCAGCGGCCGGCAGAGCCGCCGGCAGCAGGAGCGTTCCGATCAGACCGGCCGCCAGGAGCGTCCGCATCGTGCGTGCGCGCAGGGAATGTCGCATCGAAATCCTCCTCCAGGCGGCACGTCCTCCCGTGCCGCCGATGCCCGCTTGACCCGATCGCACCCCGTTCGAGTGGCGGTACGTTGGCACATGTGGATGCCGGACGCAACGGACGGTCCGCACCGCGCGCCTCAGATCATCCAGGACGTGGCCGGTGCCTCCTCCAGCAGGATCGGACGATCGATCTTGAAGGCTCCGAGCTCCGGGTCCGACGGCGACGACCCATCCAGGGCCAGTTCGACGAGCACGCGCCCAAGGACCGAGGCGAATTTGAAGCCGTGCGCGGCCCCAAGACCGACCACGACGCCCGGCGCGTCCGGCAATCGATCGACCACGAAGTCGCGGTCGGGAGTCAGCGTGTAGAGGCAGGTCTTCGTGTAGATGGTCGGGCCGAGCGCTCCCGGGAGATGTCGCTCGAGGAAGCCGCGGACGAGCTGGTACGCCCCTTCGTCGCGCTCAAAGGTCCGGGTGGCGGGCGTGGTCGGCTGGCCGCCGCAATCGAGGGCGACCTTGGGGCCGGCTTCCCCGTAGGTCGGGAAGCCATAGAACGATGGCTCATCCATCCAGATCCAGACCGGGAATCGATCAGGCGCGAACGCTGCCGGATCTGGGGCCGCGAAGTAGGTCACCTGTTCCTTGGTGACCGTCAGCGGCAGGCGCCGATCGAACGCGGCGAGTAGTTCGTTGGTCCAGGCGTCGGCGGTGACGATCACCCGTCCCGCGCCGTGGGTCGTGCCGCCGGCGTCCACCTCGTAGGCGCCGCCAACCTCGCGGATGGCCGTGACCGGGGTTTGGTCGACAAGGGTCGCTCCGCGATCGGCGGCCAGTCGTCGGTGCGCGGCATTGCCCTTGAACGGATCGGCGAGTCCGCCGCGGGACTGCCACATCGCTGTCACGTCGTCGTCGAGACGCCACTGCGGCCAGCGTCGCATGACGTCCGGTGCGTCCAGCAGCTCGAACGGCACCCCTTCCGCGGCGAGGCTCCCGGTGTAATCGGACATGGGGATCGTGGCACCAGCCGGCCACAGGTCCAGGCCGCCGGTGACGGTCACGATCCGCTCCAGGGCCTCGGCCTCCACGGCCGCCCACGTCCCGTAAGCGCGCTTCGCCAATCGGACGTAGTCGGGGCGGTGGTAGGACAGCCGGATGATCCGACTGTGATCGGCCGAGGCACCGTTGGCGTGGCCCAGCTCGAACTGCTCGAGGCCAAGGACGCGGGTGCCTGGCCTCGTGGCCGCCCAGTACGCGGCCGCCGATCCGAGGGCGCTGAGCCCCACCACGATGACGTCCCAATCGCGGCTCGTGGCGGTCATGGTCGCATGGTACGTCCACCTTTTGCCGCGGTCCGAGTGGTTCCCGCTGATGCGTCGTGCGCACGACCGTATGCTATCGTAGGTGCATGAACGTGCGCACGAACCTTCTGCTCCCCAGGGATCTTGTCGAGCGCGTGGACGAGGTCGCCGGTCCGCGCGGGCGCAGTCGCTATGTGGCAGCCGCCCTCGAGAAGCAACTTCGCCGCGACCAGTGGTACGCAGCTGCCCGAGCGACCGCTGGGGTCTGGAAGGACCATCCGCTCTTTCCGACGGACGAATCGGTCGTCGAGTGGGTCGGGGCGCTGCGCGCCCAGGACACGGACCCATGGGCGAAACCATGAGATACATGTTGGACACGACCTTCGTGATCGATCATCAACGCGGCGTCCACGAGGCGGTCAAACGACTTCGGAGGATCCATGAGGGCGGAGCCGATCCATTGGTGACCTCCGTTGTCGTTTCGGAGGCCTGGGCCGGCGCGCCCCACCCTGGCGATCCCGGCCTTGAACGGTTCCTGCGCTACTTCGAGTACATCCATCCCGGTCCGGAGACCGCTCGGCTGGCTGGTCGATTTCGCGCCGATGCGCGTAGCGGCGGGTTCACCCTGGGACTCGCCGATGCCTTGATCGCGGCGACCGCCTACCACGCGGATGCGACCGTCCTGACCCGAAACGTGCGGGACTTCGCCCTGACCCCGGTCCGCGTCGAGACCTACTGACCGGCGGCGGGCAAACGCGTCAGGCGATCCAGCGCGACCCGCTGGATCGCCACAACACTCATCGCGTCCGTGATCCGACCATCGAGCGTCATCGCCAGGGCCTCGTCAAACGGCACCCAGCGGACCTGGAGTGCCTCCGTCGGGTCCGGTTCGGCCTGCCCGTGGGTCAGGTCGGTGGCGAGGAACAGCACGGCTCGCTCGTCGGTGACGGAGTTGGAGAGGTCCACCCGAGCCAGCTCCTGCCAGGTCGCGGCCTCCACACCGGTCTCCTCGCGGAGTTCGCGTCGGGCTCCATCGAGGGCCGTCTCGCCATCGGGCACGCCACCTTCCGGGATCTCCCACGAGTCCTCGTCCACGGTGTAGCGGTGCTGCCCGACGAGGACGATCCGGTCCTCCGCATCGATCGCGACCACGCCGGCCGCCAGGTTCGCAAAATGGACGACCCCGTATATTCCAGGGCTCCGGTCGGGCCGATCGACCTCGTCATGCCAGACGGTGATCCATGGGTTCTCGTAGGCCACGCGGCGCGACCGACGGACGAAGCGGCCATCCATCGCGGCATCGTCGCATGGCGCGGGCGGGGTTGCCTGGCGGGGTGGTGGCGGGCCTAGACTCCGGCGCGTGACGGACCCTCATCCCCGACCCGCCCCCGACCCAAGGTTCGACGTCGCCGTTGAATGGGACGCCCGGGTACTGGCTCGCGACGGCGTGGAACTCTCCGCCAACATCTGGCGGCCCATCACCGACGCGCCGGTGCCGGCCATCCTCGAGATGATCCCGTACGGCAAGGACAACTGGCGACGCGCGTCGGACATGACCCGCGGGGCGTGGTTCGCGGCCCGTGGCTATGTGCTGTGCCGGCTTGACGTTCGCGGCACCGGGTCGTCAGGCGGCGTGGCCCTCGACGAGTACACCGCCGACGAGACCCGCGACGGGTTCGACGCGGTCGAGTGGCTGGCCGCTCAGCCGTGGTGCGACGGGAACGTCGGGATGTGGGGGATCTCCTACGGCGGTTTCACGGCGATCCAGGTGGCGGCCCTCCGACCAGCGGCGCTCAAGGCGATCGTCCCGGTCATGGCCACCGACGATCGCTACCTCGACGACGTCCACCACCGAGGCGGATGCGTCACGGTCAGCGAGCTGTCGCAGTACGCGGTCAGCCAGGTCGCGATGAACGCCATGCCGCCGGACGCCACGTTCCGCGGCGCCGCGTGGCGCGACGAGTGGCTCGCCCGTCTGGATGCGACTCCACCGTGGCTGTTCGCGTGGCTGCGCCATCAAACGGATGGCCCGTACTGGCGGCAGGGATCGCTGGCGCCCGATCACGACGCGATCGAGGCGGCGATCTTCAACATCGGTGGGTGGCACGACTCGTACGTCGATCCGGCGTTCCGGATGCAGGCGCTTTGCCCTGCGCCATCGCACACGCTCGTCGGGCCATGGCATCACAGCTGGCCGCATGACGCCGCGCCGGGACCCAATATCGATGAGCTCCATGAGATCGCCCGATTCTTCGACCGACATCTTCGGGGCATCGATAACGGCTGGGACGACGAGCCGCCGATCGTCTGGTTCGAGCGTGAGTTCGGGCCGCCCGAACCGTTCCCGGCGGCCCTCCCTGGCCGGTGGCGGGCGGCTGTTGCGTATCCGCACCCATCGGAGGCCGTCAGCGCCTGGCTGTTCGGTGACGGGTCGTTGAGCGAGGAGGGTCGGTCTGGCGTTGACACATTCCAGCACCGACCGACGACCGGCACCCGTGGCCCGTTGTCGTGGGGCGCCGGCGGGGCACCCAATGGCCTCGCCCGCGATCTGCGCCGCGACGAGGACGCGGGGCCGACCTACACATCCGAGCCCCTGGCATCGGCTCTCGAAGTCCTGGGCGTGCCGGCGGTAATCGTGCACATCGAGGTGGATGCGCCGGTCGCCACGCTGTCGGTTCGGCTGTCGGACGTGGCGCCGGATGGATCGGTCGCGCTGGTGAGTGCCGGGGTGCTGAACCTGACTCATCGTCGATACCATGCTGACCCGGAGCCGATACCTGCCGGGGTCGTCGAGGAAGTCCGGGTTCCGATGCGCACCGCGGGCTATCGATGGCTTCCGGGCCATCGGGTGCGGGTGGCGCTCTCGTCGTCGCTGTGGCCGGTGCTCTGGCCGTCGCCGTTTCCAGCCACCTTCGGCATTCATCGCGGGCCCGCCAGCCCGTCGCGCCTGGAGCTGCCGGTCGTGTCGCCGTCGGGCGGTCCCGGCGACGCTCCGGTGCCTGCCTTTCGGACCTCGCCGCCCGATCTGCGCTGGCCCGTCGCCGAACCGCTCGACGGTGGCAAGCCGGCCGTCGCCGATCCGCCGATGTGGCGGATCGATGAGGACGTCATTGCCGGATCCGTCACGGTGCACGTCCACGACGGCGGGGAATCGATCGTGCCGGACGGGCGCCGGCTGTATGCCGCCGAGACCCTGCGGATGACCGCGTGGGACGACGATCCAGCGCGGGCCGAGCTCGACGCTCATGTCGTCTATCGATGGCAGGAGCACGAAGCGGGTCGCAGCGGAGGGCTGACGCACATCGAGATCCGGGCCGACTCCTTCCAGACGAGTACGGCAACAGACTTCGAACTCTCCGTACAGCTCGAAGTCGATGTCGACGGTGCCCGTTTCTTCGAGCGCTCCTGGCACGAGGTCATCGCCCGCGACCTGGTCTGACCCCAGGCGGAAGCGATGGTCGAGAAGTGATGCACATGGGCCGCATCAAACCGGTCGTTGGCGGGAAACCAGCGGTCGCGATGGTCGAGGCGTGATGCACATCGGCCGCATCAAACCGGTCGTTGGCGGGAAACCAGCGGTCGCGATGGTCGAGGCGTGATGCACATGGGCCGCATCAAACCGGTCGTTGGCGGAGGACCAACCGTCGCTTTGCGGGTGCCTTCGCCCTGTCTTGATGCGGCCTAGGTGCATCACCGATGGAGGTTCGTTCTCTGACCGGACGAATATGCATCACGGAGCGCACCTTCCCCAGCGGCTAGACTTCGACGCGATGCGAACGTCACGGATATCCGCCAAGGCCGGGAGCTTCACCGAATCGGTCATCCGCGACATGAACCGCGTGGCGGTGGCGGCGGGTGCGGTCAGCCTGGCCCAGGGCTTCCCGGACTTCCCGTGCCCGCCGGAACTCAAGGCCGCGGTCACCGACGCGGTCAACGCGGACCTCAACCAGTACGCCATCACGTGGGGCGCCAAACCGCTCCGGGACGCGATCGCCGAGACCACCCCGCGCCATTTCCCTGGCTGGGGCGAGATCGACCCGGAGGCCCACGTCACCGTCACCTGCGGCGCGACCGAGGCGATGATCGCAGCCATGCTGGCGATCCTCGATCCCGGCGATGAAGTCGTGATCTTCGAGCCGTTCTATGAGAACTACGGTCCCGATGCGATCCTGGCCGATGCCGTCCCGCGCTACGTGACCCTGCATGAACCCGATTGGTCGATCAACCCGGACGAACTACGCGCGGCATTCACGGCACGGACCCGCGCCATCGTCGTCAACTCGCCGCACAACCCGACCGGCAAGGTCTTCACTCGCGCAGAGCTGCAACTGATCGCCGACCTGTGCCAGGAATTCGATGTCATCGCGCTGACCGACGACATCTACGAGCATATGGTCTTCGAGGGTGAGCACATCCCGCTGGCGACCCTCCCGCACATGGCCGATCGGACCATATCCATCCATTCCATGTCCAAGACCTACTCGGTGACCGGATGGCGGGTCGGTTGGGTCATCGCGTCGGCGGAGCTGTCAGTGGGCATCCGGCGCGTCCATGATTTCCTGACGATCGGTGCTGCGGCGCCGCTCCAAGCCGCCGCCGTCACCGCCCTGCATCTGCCCGATACGTACTACCGCGACCTCGTCGATGGCTATCGGGCGCGTCGCGAGGCGCTGCTGCCGGCCCTGCGCTCGGCCGGTTTCCGGGTCCATGAGCCGCATGGCGCCTATTACGTGATGACCGACATCGGCGATCTGGCCCGACCGGGCGAGGATGACGTCGCGTTCGCCCATCGGCTCATCCGCGACTCGGGCGTGGCGGGGGTGCCTGGATCGTCGTTCTTCTCGCGCCCGGAGCTCGGGCGGACCAAGCTCCGCTTCGCGTTTCCCAAGCGCCTCGAGACGCTGGCGGCAGCGTCCAAGAGACTCGCCATGATCGGATAGCCGTCGGCGTGGCGGGCCGGTCACCCGGGAGCGGTGCCCGGGAGCATGGTCCGTACCACATCGGCGATCACGTGGCGAGCATCCGTTCCGTCGTAGCGGAGCAAGGGATCGGGTTCCAGGCGCCGCTCCGCGATCGCGCCACCCCGGCGGGAATACAGGACCGGATAGATCGCCCCGCTCCCATCCGCCTCGAGGGTGATCGCGAGGGCGTCCGGCCCCCCGGCGTCGAGCACGTGGCTGAGCGGCTGGACCCCGTCATCCACCGGCCCAAGGACCGGATCCACGGTCACGACCCGGGCGAGATACCCGCGCTGATGCCACAGCTCAGGCCCCTCGGTGAGCTCGGTGGCCACGAAGTCCACGAGACCCGCCGCCGCCACCCTCGGACGTGGCGGCTCCGTCCCGAACCGGGTCGCGGCCACACGAGCTGCGACGATCCGCGCGTTGTAGCGTGCCCCGTTCACGGCCCCCGAGTTGCTCGGCATGCCGTGACGCTGGAGCCCCTTGGACCCCTGCCCGATCGTGCCGGCGAAGAACACGCCCGGCACACTCGTGCTCTCCCACCAGGGGGTCTGCGTCGGCAGGCGACTGGCCCCGAAAGTCGTGACCCCGAGATCCGGCAGATCCCCGAGCGGGCAGGTGAAACCCGTGGCCGAGATGACCTCATCGACCTCGAAACGCAGCCCGCCGCCGCCGTCCGTGCGGCGCACGTCGACGCCGAACGTCCCGTCACCACCCTCGATCCGCTCGATCCGCTCGGTAGCCGCGTTGAGGATCACGACCCCGCCGCCGATCGCATGGTCCTCGTACGGCTGCACGTAACGGGCCCGAACACCGACCAGCGAGCGCGTGTCGACCGACAGGCGGGTCGGTGATGGCGACGACAACACCAACTGGCAGGCCCACGGCAGCAGCCCATTCGCCAGCTCGAACCCGGAGTTCTGCTTGCCGATGATGAACACACGCTTGCCGGCGTAGGTCTCGGCCGGGAGCACGTCCGCGTAATGGCGGGTCAACTCCATCCCGACCCCGGGCGGGGTGCTCGGCTCGGCGACCCCGACCGCCACGATAAGGGCCGTCGCCCGATAGAGCCCATCGATCGTCTCCACGACGAACCGGTGCCCGGCCGGGCCTTCCTCCAGGCGCGTCGACGTCCAGCGACAGTCGTAGCGGACGGCCACCCCGGCCACATCGGCAAAAGCCGCAAGGTTCGACTCCATCTCCGGCCGCGATGGGAAATATGACGACCCATCCATCCGGTCCGCCTGGAGCGCCCGCGTCGCCGGCTCATCGCCGAGCAGGCTGTTCCAGTCGTAGCGCTCGTAGGCCCGCGACCCTCGCGCAACCAGGGCATGCGGCTTGGTCCATGACAGCAGCCGCTGGAAGAACGGCCAGCGCCGAAACATGCCGCCGGGCGACGGATCCGCCGAGATCACCGCGTGATCGATACCCAGGCGCCGCAGTGAGTACGAGGCCTGCAGCCCGCCGGGACCGGATCCGATGACGATGACCGGATAGTCGCCGGGCGGGAACGGACGATCAGCGTCGGCCGTCGGGCTCAACTCCGCCATCGATTCGCGGCCCGTAATCGCCGGGCCTGCGCCTGGAGCATCCGAAGCATGACTCGCGGGTGATCGATCAGAAACGACTCAACGCGCGAGCCGGCCAGGACCAGGCAGCGTAGCGGTCGCGTGGCAACGATGTCCGCGATCGGCGCTTCGCCGAGGAGGATGGAGATCTCGCCGAAGAAGTCGCCCCGGCCGAGCCTCGCCCGCTCCTGGCCATCCACCAACACGGCCGCCTCCCCATCCACGATGACATGGAACCCTGACCCAGACAGGCCCTGGCGAAGCACGCGTTCGCTCTCGGCGAAGACCATCTCCTCGAACGTGTGGACGATGCCCTCGAGCTGCGGCGAGGTCAGATCGGCGAACAGCCCGAACCCGGCGATCGCATCGATCAACTCCTCCTGTCCGGCCATGCCGCCCATCGTGCCACATCCAGCCTTGACGCTCGTGGTCTGTTCGGCGCAGCATCACCCGCGAACGCAGTTCGATGGTAGAGGGACACCCAGATGACGCTGACCCGTGACCGCATGGTGGAGCTGTTGGCCGCCACTCCCCTGCTCCACGGCGTCGATGACGCGGGCCTCACGCGGATCGCCGACCGGGCCATCGACGTGACCTTCACCGCCGGGCACGTGATCGCCCGCCAGGGTGAGGTGGGGACCGGTTTGTTCATCGTCGTGTCGGGCAGCGCCCGAGTCGTACGCGATGGCACGACCGTCGCAACGCTCGGCCCGGGTGACTTCTTTGGGGAATTGTCCGTGCTCGATGGCAAGCCGAGGAACGCCCAGGTCATCGCCGAGGGTGAGACCGTGTGCCTGGCCCTCGCCACCTGGGATATCGAGGCGGTCGTCACTGACCAGCCGACCGTCGCCCTGGCCATCCTTCGCGGGCTGGCCGCCCGCTTGCGGACGGTGACGGAAGAGCACCGGCAGTGACCGCAAGCAGGACCGGGGTCGATCCACCGCTCGGTCTCGCCACCTGCCTGTTCACCGATATCGAGGGCTCTACCCGGCTCGAGCTGGATCTCGGGACCGGCCCGTATCGGGACATTCTGGAGCGCCATCGGGTCCTGCTGCGGGCAGCCTTCGGTGCCCAGGGCGGGCACGAGCAGGGCACGGAAGGTGACTCCTTCTTTGTGATCTTCCGGTCCGCGCCGGCGGCTGTCGCAGCTGCGGCCGATGCCCAGCGATCGCTTGCCGCTGAACCCTGGCCGGCCGAGGCCGTCGTTCGTGTCCGGATGGGCCTCCACACGGGCGAACTCGAGTCCACTGCAGACGGCGTCATCGGCTATGCCATCAACCGGACCGCGCGCATCGCGGCGATCGCCCACGGCGGACAGGTCCTGGTCAGCGACGCGACTCGCTCCCTCGTCGCCTCGGAGCTGCCCGAGGGCATCAGCCTGCGTGACCTCGGCGAGCACCGACTCAAGGATCTGCGCGCACCGGAACGCATCGCCCAGCTCGTCATCGACGGCCTGCCGTCCGACTTCCCGGCCCTGCGCTCGCTGGATGCGCGCCCGAACAACCTGCCGACCCAGCTCACGACGTTCGTGGGTCGCGAACGCGAGCTGGTCGAGGCCGCGGCACTGTTGCGTGGCACACGCCTGCTCAGCCTGACCGGCCCGGGCGGCACCGGCAAGACCCGGCTGTCGCTCCAGATCGCGGCCGCCGCGGCCGAGACCTATCCCGACGGCGTGTGGTTCGTTCCGCTCGACGCCGTGCGCGACTCAGGCCTGGTGGCCCCGACCATCGCCCGGACGCTCGGTCTGTCCGACAACGCTGCCCGCGCGCCGGTCGATGTGCTCGTGGATCACATCGCCGAGCGCCGGATGCTGCTCCTCCTCGACAACTTCGAGCAGGTCGTCGATGCCGGCCCGGTCGTGGCCGAGATCCTGCGCCGCTGTCCCAATGTCACGGGTCTGGTCACGACCCGCATCGCTCTGCGCATCTCGGGCGAGCAGGAATACCCCGTTCCGGGTCTCCCGACGCCGCCCGATACGAGCCGACTGTCCGAGGTCGAGCGCCTGAACCTGCCCCACGAACTGCGCGAGTTCGATCTTGACGCGCTCGGCCAGTTCGAGGCCGTCCGGCTGTTCATCGCTCGCGCGACGGCGGTCAAACCGAACTTCGCGGTGACCAACGCGAACGCCCCCGCCGTTGCCGGCATCTCGGCTCGACTGCATGGTATGCCCCTCGCGATCGAGCTGGCCGCGGCCCGTATCAAGCTCCTGTCGGCGGACCAGATCCTGGCCAGGCTCGATCATCACCTGGCGGTCTTGACCGCAGGCGCGCGCGACCTGCCAGAGCGGCAACAGACGTTGCGCGGGGCGATCGCCTGGAGCTACGACCTGCTGGACGAGGGGGCGCGTCGCCTGCTAGATCGCCTGTCGACCTTTCGTGGTGGGTTCGAGCTCGAGATGGCCGAGGCCGTCTGCGGGCCCGCGGGCGAGATCGGTGGCGAGGTCGTCGATCGGATCGGCGAGCTGGTCGATCAGAGCCTGATTCGCCCCGAGCACGAGCGCGACGATCCTCGCTTCGGGATGCTCGAGACGATCCGCGAGTACGCCGCCGAGATGTTGGCGAACGACGGCGAGGAGGACGACATCCGGCACCGCCACGCCGAAGCCTTCCTCGATCTCGCCCGCCGGGCCGCGCCGGAACTGTCCGGTGCAGAGCAGCGCACCTGGCTCGATCGGCTGGAACGCGACCACGACAACCTCCGAGCCGCCCTGGACTGGGCGATCGATCACGATCCGCCGCTGGCCGCCCAACTGGCCTTTTCGTTGTGGCGGTTCTGGCAGCAGCGCGGTTACCTCAACCAGGCGCGCGCACTCCTTGAATCGATGGCGGCCCGGGATTTAGACCTCCAACCCATCGATCGGGCGTGCTTCGCCGAGGCGTTCGGCGGGGTGGCGTACTGGCAATCGGACCAGCCGGCAGCGGTTCGCTGGTACGACGAGGCCCTCGCGATCCAGCGCGCCATCGGCGACCGGGCGGCGATCGCGAATGCGCTCTACAACCGGGCCTACGCCGACATGATCCTGGTCATGCACGGATCCACGGACCGGGACATCCTCGTTGGCGCGCAGGCCCTTCTGGAGGAAGCCCTGGCGATCTACTCCGAGATCGGCGACCGGGGCGGCGAGGGCAACATCATCTGGGGGCTCGGCAGCTTCCACCTCTTCACGGCCGGCGCGACCACGGCCGAGGGCTGGTTCCGCCGCGCCCTGGACCTCCATCGGACGGCCGCGGACCGGACGATGGAAGCGTGGTCCCTGCACATGATCGCGCTGGCGCTCGCCGGTCAGCACAAGTTCGACGAGGCGCGGACCAACGCCCGTCATGCCCTCCGGCATTTTCATGATGTGGGTGATGTTTCCGGGATCACGCTGGTGGTCGACGATCTGGCCGTCGTGGCCGTCGCGGACGAGGACCTGGCCCGGGCCGGCCGCCTGTGGGGTGCCGCCCGACACCTGCAGCGGACGACCGGGACCATGCTCGCCGACTATAGCGAGCAGGCCGCCAGCCGGTTCGACGTCCAGACGCCGAGGCAGGCGCTGTCCGCGGATGACCTCGCGGCGCGTGCGTCGGAGGGGGCGGCGCTGGGCCTCGACGAACTCGTCGCGTATGCGCTCGGGGATGAGGGCGGGGGCGTGTCGATGGCCCACGAGGAGACGCCTCGCTGAGATCGGTCAAACCGTCGAAGCGGGGGAGCTCCGCGGTCCGGACCTCGGGCAGGCACCGGGCGGGTCCGCGGTACTGGGAGTACCGGATCCTGAACGAATGTGCGCAGCCGTGCCGCGAATCGGACAGATTCTGTCGTTTCTGTCGGCAACCACGAGGCGTTCATCGTGGTTTGGGTATTACCAGTACCGGGCGGGTCTGCGGGCGGGCGAGGCGGCGGGTGGGGCTGGGGACGCTGGCCCCCCACGCTGAACGGACGATCGGGACATAACAACCGGTATGCGAGCGTCCGCCATGCCGTCGGCGTGGCGGGGCGAACGTCGCTCGGGTAGGCGGCCCGATGGAGCCGGCTCCGATAGACTTGCCCTCAGATGACAGTGGAGCCCCTGCCCCCCGACCCTGCCGGCGCCGCGCTGCCGCCGCGCGACAAGACCGGCATCCCCAAGAACCCCGGGCGGCGGGACCTCGGGATGAAGGTCTCGCTGCTCTTTCCCGATCGCGACATCGTCGAGAAGTTCTACGTGCCGGTCATCTACACCGCCTGCCGCACGTGCTACTCGGAGGAGGTCCCCGAGGAGATCTTTGCCAAGGCCGTGGACGGCGGCTACGACCCGGCAAAGATGCAGAAGCTCATCTCGTCGGTGATCGAATCCGGACATGGCTCGACCATCGAGCATGTGGTCTTCACCTTCGCGATCACCGGCGTGTCGCGCACGCTGTCGCATCAGCTCGTCCGTCATCGAGCGGGCGTCGCTTTCGATCAACAGAGCCAGCGCTATGTGAAGTTCAAGGGCGCCGCCACGATGCTGCCGCATTCGATCGCGGAGGGCGATCCGGATCTGCGTGGTCGATACGAGGAGCAGATCGATGGCGCCCTTGGGCTCTACGGCGAGATGCTCGAAGCCGGCGTCCCGGGCGAGGATGCCCGGTTCGTCTTCCCCAATGCCGCCCGGACGAACCTCGTGATGACGACCAACCTGCGGGCGCTCATCCACATGTCCGGCCTGCGCCTGTGCACGATGGCCCAGTGGGAGATCCGCCGGCTGTTTCAGCTCGTGCGCCACGAGATCTTTGCCGTCTCGCCGTTCCTGGGCTCGTTTCTGGCGCCCAAATGCGTGCCCCTGGGCTACTGCGACGAGTTCAAGAATCGCGATGAGCACTGCCCGATCCGGCCGCACAAGGACAATGTCCTCGGGGCCTGGGCGGACAAGGCCGCTGCGGCCCGCGCGGCCGGTCGGGAGCTGCCCCAGGCGTGACGATCAGTCGGTGGCGAGGTCCGCGAGGAACCGACGGATGACCCTCGCCAGCCTCGGGCCCGCCTCGGCTCCGACAGCGAGGACCTCCTCATGGGTCAGCGGGGCGCCCGTGTAGCCGGCACCCGCGTTGGTGACCAGCGAGACGCCGCACACCTCCAGGCCCACCCAGCGGGCGGCGATGCACTCGAGCACGGTCGACATCCCGACCGCGTGGCCACCGAGCCCGGCCAGCATCCTGACCTCGGCCGGGGTCTCATAGGTAGGTCCGGTCAGCCCGACGTACACGCCCTCGTCCAACACCACGCCCTCGGCGGCGCCCGCTGCATGAAGCCGAGTGCGGAGACGCGGGCTCCAGGCCTCGGTGAGGTCCGTGAAGCGCTGACCCAGGTCGTCCGCGTTGCGGCCCATCAACGGGCTCCGGCCGGTCAGATTGATGTGGTCGCGCATGACCATCAGGGTGCCCGGACCGTACG
>JANOIS010000314.1:0-2132 GCA_031407755.1 Chloroflexota bacterium
GCTCGGTCGCGCAGCTCGACGACAATCTCGCGGCACTCGACCATCTCGAGTTCGAGCCTGCCGAGCTCGCGGACATCGATCGCTACGCCGTCGAGGGTGGCGTCAACCGGTGGGCGCAGTCCAGCAACGCGTAGGAAGGCGGCTGGCTGCGCTCAGGACTCATTTCGGACACCCACGTGACGCACGTTCACCAACGACCCGAACGGCGACTACCTGGCGCATGCCGCCGGGTCGTGGTCCGTGCCCGCGGCGGCTGATCGGTGTGGTTGATCAGATCTGGCCTAGCCACGAGTCGCTCCTGCCCCGGCCCGTCGATCCGGGGCACCAGCTCCGCACGCTGATACCCAGATCGATCAATGCAGCGGATCACCTTGTGGCGTGATCGATGTGTCGTTGCCGACCCCGACAAGCGCTGTGGGTCGGTCAAGCGGGGATACGTCCGCCTGAGGAGTACATCCATTGGGAGCGATGGTCCCAGAGCGGGCTCGACGTCGACGACTGATCGATCCGCGGCGTTGCCGCTTCAGTTTGCAGACAAGTTGCCGAGGCGGGGCCTACTGCAGGACTGGTCACGTTACCGAACCGCGGCGCCCCAATCTGGGCCATTCTCAACGTCCGGCGTGTCAGTGATCTGGACGACGTCAGATCCGTCGGCATTTGCGGTGTCGAGGTCTCAGTGGCCGTTCACGAACATCGCGAAGACGATCCGCGACCCGTCCGGCGACCAGCCAGGCTCGAATGCGAAGTAGCTAGTCGGACCCGTCGGGTCGGACGGTCGCGGGCCGGAGGGCAGAAGCTCACCGTTATCGTCGAACCGAAGAACGTGAGAGACGAGCAGCCGGCTCGCGTCCGGTGACCAGACCCGGGATGCCGTAGTCCTCGGCCACGTCGCCGAGGGGGACCTGGACGACGGCGCTGCCGTCCGGATTCGCAACGAACACGTCGGCCCCGCGCGATTCGAGCAGTCGCGCGAACGCGATCTTGCCAGCCGACAACATCCAGTCACCGCCGGAGGGCGACTGAGCGTTCCGGGTCGCGCCTGCGTCGATGGTGTATGGCCGCGCTGCTCGTCCTTGAATCCGCCGTCGAGGCGTTCACACTGCCGGATGTGTCGTCGATCCAGCCATCGCGATCTTCGGCCCAAGGGATCATCCTCGAACGGAACCCTCTCGAGGGAGTCATCCTCGACTTGGAGCGCAACCACGGGCAGGCGTTGTTTGGCTTCGTGCGGCGGCTCGGGCTCAGCGACGCCCAGGCCGCGGACGCCGTCCAGGAGGTGCTCTTGCGGCTGTGGTCGGAGCTCCAGGCAGGGCGCCCGATCGATCAACCGAAGGCGTGGGCGTTCCGCGCGATCTATCGCCTGGCAATGGATCAGCATCGTCTGCAGCGTCGGATCGGCGCCATCGTCGAACGTCTCGGGCGATCAAACGAAGGGCGGGATGACACGGCCCGCGATGCGGGCGATCGCATCGCCGTCTGGGCCGAGGTCGCCCGCTTGCCCGAGCGCCAACGGCATGTCCTCTACCTGCGCTACCGGGCGGACCTGACATTCGAGGAGGTCGGCTCGGTGATGGGGATCACTGCGAGCGCCGCTCGAAGCCACGCTACGCAGGCCACGGCCACCCTTCGCCAACGCCTCGGCGACGGGCCCGAGGAGGCTGGGCGATGAGCGACGAGCGAATCGAGCAGGCACTTCGCCAGGGCCCACCGGCCGAACCGGCCTACATGGCGCACCTGACGCCGGCGGATCTCCATGGGTCGGTCGGAACGGGAGCCCGGTCGAAGGCCTCGCACGGCCGCTTCGCCGGTCTCGCCGACACCGTGGTGGCGGCGGGCCTGGTCGTCGCCCTCGTCGGGCTCGTGCTGATCCGGTCCGGCACGTTCGAGACGGCCGCGAAGCCGCCGACCCGTCTGGCAGAAGTCCAGGCCCGCGGCGCGATTCGGATCGCGGTCCGACCGGACCGGCCTCAGGTAGCCGCACCGGGCGGGGCCCGGTCGGGGTTCGACATCGACGTCGCCACGGAGATCGGTCGAAGGCTCGGTCTGCGCGTGGAGCTGGTCTTCACCCCGGTCGACGAGATCATCACCGGACGTGGCGAGTGGGATATCGCGTTGCCATCCTCCGCCGTGGA
>JANOIS010000350.1:0-3151 GCA_031407755.1 Chloroflexota bacterium
GAATTCGGTCCGGGCCGTGACGACGGTCAGCTCCCCCACCCCAAGCGCTTCGAGGGCGGGCCGGATGAAGAAGCCGAACCCGTCGGACACGATCTCGATCGGTATCCCCGCCGCCTGAGCCCGGCGAACGAACGGCACGAACCCCGGGTCGTGAGGCTGGGAGGCGGCGGTCGCCAGGAGCGCGACCGGATCCGCCTCGATGAGGTTCATCTCCCAGGCCATCAACCGGCGCGAACCCATCAGTCCCGCGTCGTACCGCGCCGCCGCCTCCTCCCACACGCCAGGTACATGCTCGGCCATGACCATGTCCGTCACGTCGGTCAGCGAGATCGTCCCGTCGTAATCGATCAGCAGGGACAGCGGCGGTTCGCCGTCACGCAACGGCGGGACCGGTGGCGACACGTCCGTCGAGTCGCGCGATGCGGTCATGGGCGGTGACCGGCGTGCGGGAACCGGTAGGCCATCCGGGTCAGGGCCACGCCCGTGATGATGATCGCGCCACCAATGAGCTGGACGGGCCGGATCGGTTCGCCGAGGAAGAAGAAGGCCAGGATGACGGCCAGAGCCGGCACGAGCGATTGCAGGGTGATGATCCGCGTCGGGCCCAGCAGACGCACGCCGTTGAACACGATGACGTTGGCGAGGGCAGCCGAGAGCAGACCAGAATAGGCGATCGCCAACAGGATGGGCAGCGCGTTCTCCACGAGCCTCGGCCCGAGAACCCCCGGGGTCATGAACTGGGCCACGCCGAGAGGCACCATCACGACCGTCCCGCCGATCGTCGCAAACGTGGTCAGCACGAGCGGCGAATGGCGGCGCAGGACCGGCGCGGCGAACGCGGTATACGAGGCCCAGCAGACTGCCGCGGCCAGGGTGATGGCGCTGCCCGCCAGTGATCCGCCGGACGCGCTCAGCTCCAGCCCGACCCCGGCTCCGATCACGACGATCACACCGACGAAGGACAGTGCCGCGCCGGCGACCTTGATCGGGTTGAGGGTGTCCGCCCCGGCAACCACGGCGAGTACCGCCGTAAATACGGGTGTACTCGCGATCAGCAGGGCGCTGTCACCGGCCGGGATGGCCTGCAGACCGGTCGTCCACAGGATCTGATAGAGGCCGAACCCAAGGGCGCCCGGTCCCAGGATGCGCCCGACGTCCGGCCGCGGCAGGCGCACCGTGCCTTCGTGGATCCGCAGGATGATGACCAGCGCGATCGATGCCAGCGCGTACCGCAGGAGCGTGAACGCGGCCGGCGGCAGGATCGTCAGGGCTTCCTTGACGACGATGAAGTTGGCCGCCCACAGGACCATGACGCCCAGGACCGCGACCTCCGCGAGCCGACGGTCGGCGGACAGTCGGACGCCCGGCCGTGCATCAGGGAACAGTCGGACGCCCGCCGATCTCGCGGCGGGCGTCGAGTCGCTCGGTGGCGCGCTGGCACCCGCCGGTCGGTCGGCGGGCGCCCGTTCGCCTTGGCTCAGGCGCCGTCGCGGTCGAGCTCGAGCAGCTCCTCGTCCGCCTCCTCCGTCAGCTTCAGCCAGACGAACAGCCCGGCGAGCACGGCCAGCGGGATGACGATGAGCGCCGCAAGGGTGATGCCCAATGCCACGGCGACGGTCTTGAGAGCCTTCATGTCGTTACCTCGTTAGTGCTGGATGGCCTTGGGTGGAACGGATGGGTCAGGCGCTGGTGGTGCTGGGACCATCGGCTCCGGGGATCTTGACCGGATAGCGGAGCCTGGGCCCGCTGGCGACCAGTGAATCGATGTCGTCGCGGGTGAACTCGCTGAGCTGGTGGTGGCTCCCGGCCTGGCCGCCGATCAGGAGTCGGAGCACGAATGCGCCGTCCTGCTCGAAGAAGAACACGTCGCGCGGCTTCTGCTCGTCGATGTATCGACCCAGAACGCGGAACGCAGTCTCGTAATACGCGGCCTCGTGGACCGGCGGTGGGGGTGTGCGGCCACGGCGCTCGGTGGCTTCCTCCATGAACCGCGCGATGTCGTCATCGAGGAAGGTCAGTGTCTCCTTGACCTGCGTGCCCATCGAATCCGACCACGTCCCGCCGGCCTGCCCGGAGACCACGAGCCCTTGCACGATGAACCCGTCCGGGGCCTCGACGAGCAGGACGTCCTTCATGCCGCGTTGATCGAGGAAGGCGCCGATGGACCGGAAGACCTCTTCGAAGTCCTGACGCGGGCTTCCCTCGTAGATCCGCATGCGAAGGCTTCCTCCTGAAGGTTCCGGGGTCCGATCCGGCGGCCCGCCGTCTGTCGTGCGGCGCTCGCCCACTCGGATTCCCCGATGGCCCCCGAGTGTAACCAGCCTGCCGGTCGCCAGCAAGGCGCGGCGGCCCTTGAGGCTGGCGTGGCGGCCCGCCTGGCTCGCCGGCCGTGTCGCCCCCACCTACCATTTCTGCACAGCCGTGCACGATCGAGCAAGGCGTGTCGCCCCCACCCACACTTTCTCCACAGCCGAGTGGGATCCACCGCTCAGATCGTCGATTCGGGTCTACCAAGCGGCGGATCATGCACAACTGTCGCCAATGTGTGGGTGGGGCCGACATCGCACCGGGAGTCGCTGGTCGCGCGGGCCCCGAGCCGGCTGCCCGCACTCGCGCGGGCCGCCCGGTCTCAGCCCTCCGCCAGTCGCGCCGCCAGCTCCCCGGCCACCCGCGCGTCGTTGACGATCAGGGCCGTGTTGGCCCGAACGGACGCGCCGGACGTGATCTCCGCGATCCGGGCCAGCAGCCACGGCGTCAGCGCCGGACCAGCGACCCCGGCCGCCACGGAATCGGCGACCGCGCGCGCGACCGCGTCACGGGCGACGTCATCGGGGAGGGCCACGTCTTCCGGCACCGGCACGCACACGAGCACGGAACTCCCGAGCCCCAACCCCAGGTGCGTCGCCACAACCCGTGCAGCCGCGGCAACGTCCGGCACCGCGAACGGCGCCCGGATGCCGGACGAGCGGGCCGTGAACCCGGGCAGCTCGTCCTGGCCCACCGCGATCACCGGCACACCCCGCGTCTCGAGGTACTCCAGCGTGGCCGGCACATCCAGGATCGCCTTGGGCCCGGCACACACGATGGCCATCGGCGTCCGACCCAGCTCATCGAGATCGGACGAGATGTCCAGCGTCGGCGCGACGAGCGA